>NZ_JAGKRK010000008.1:0-245944 GCF_017939325.1 Aeromonas sp. MaB10011B
CTGTTGCGGGAATAGCTCAGTTGGTAGAGCACGACCTTGCCAAGGTCGGGGTCGCGAGTTCGAGTCTCGTTTCCCGCTCCAATCTCTCTTCGAACCCTTCGAATTCAATCTCTCCCCCAAGTACACGAATCCAGTTTCTCAGTACCATCACTGCCGCGTCCTGTTGGTAGAGCATGATCCGCGCTTGCCAAGGTCGGGGTCGCGAGTTCGAGTCTCGTTTCCCGCTCCAATCTCTCTTCGACGTCCTCATAATCCCTTTGAATTGCCCATCACATCGCGCCGCTATGATTTGTCGTATCCGGCGTTTGCCTGCTTTCTCTCTTCCCCGCACATCCCAAGTCATAAGACCAAGATGTATTGCTTGCTAATAGCCTCCCGGAGATCGGGCACAACCCTTTGCGGTCGGCTAACAGGCTTGGCAGGTCCTGAATGACAGACAGTGGCTCGGTATAAGTTAAAACCGGGGCATTTAACCAAAACTCATCATTTTGATTTATAGCGGCTGGTGGGGGCCATAAGCGGCTTGCAGGTGGGGATGGCAAGTCCGGCAAGAGCTCTGCCGATCGAGGAGGGGAAATCGCGGGCAAAAAAATAGGAGGGGCGATGGCTCCTCCTACGGGTTCACTGGCGCTGGCTCAGATAACGGTGACGTTCTCGGCCTGAGGGCCTTTTTTGCCCTGGGTCACAGTGAACTGGACTTTTTGACCTTCAGCCAGGGTCTTGAAACCTGCGCTCTGGATGGAGGAGAAGTGAACGAAAACGTCCGGTCCCTGGGATTGCTCGATGAAGCCAAAACCCTTGGTTTCGTTGAACCATTTTACTTGGCCGGTGCGAATGTCAGACATGTGGTAAGTCCTATCTATAACAAAATGAAACTAAGCCTGGTTGGGCAGCATTTGCCTGGAAGTCAGGGGTTGAAGCATGACTGACCACGTCTCTTTGTCCCAGTAGCATGTAGCACAATCCCTGTCTAAAGCCTGACCGATTGTACTGGAGCCCGATCCCTTGTCAATTTGGCACTTTTCATTTTTTGAGCGAGCTAAAAGTATTGTGAAGTCAGCAGCTTGTTTCATGCTTCACATCAAAAAAAACGGGAGGCCATGGCCCCCCGTCTGCATAAGGGGGGTGGTCGAGCCCCCTTATTCCTTGAGGGCGAACCCTTCCCCCTGGCGGTCGTAGCGGTAGCTGACCTGACCGAGAGAGCGGACCTCGACCCGCTGGATGCGGCGGCTGGTGTCCACCAGGATGAACACCGACTTGCCCGACTGCAGCCGGGTCAGCGGCCTGTCCGGCCCTTCGATGGCGATAAGCCGGCTGAGCTCGGCCCCCGGCAACTCGAACTTGCGGAAGATGGAGTAGAGGGTTTCACCGGCCTGCACGTCGTGCTGCAACCAGGTGCCATCCACTTTCTCCTCGACGGGCTTGGCGGCCTGGAGCTCACCGGCGTTGCCGATGGTCAGGGCCTGGGCCGGCACGGCCAGGGGGACCGCCAGAGAACCTGACGGCGCCGTGGTCGGGGCGGCGGGGGCGGGCTCCCAGGCCAGCACCAGCAGCCAGAGCGGGATCAGCACCAGCAACCCTATGGTGTGTTTCCGGGGCAGGGGGCTTGCCAGCTTGAACGAGGCCGCCTTCGGCTCCTTGTTGCGCTGACCCAGGCCACTCATACCCTGGCCGAGACGCTGGCGCAGGGGCAGGGTAGCCGCGTTGATACGTTGGAGCAGGGTTCCTTGTGATTCGTCTTGGCGACGCTGCTGGGCTCGTCTGTTATGGCCACGTGGGCGACGGTCCGGGGTGGGCACGGCATTTACCTCTCACTACATTGCCTGCCATCAGGCAAATATGCCGCCTATGGTAAACGGACTCGTCCCCGAGGGGGAGAGTCCGGAGCATGAAAATTATCAGCTGAGACGAAACTGACCCAACAATTGCTGCAAACGTTCCGCCGCCTGACGCAAGGCCTGACTGGCGTTGGCCGTACTGGTGGCGTCCCTGGCGATGTCGTTGGCCAGTGCGCTGGTTTTTGACAGATTGCCGGAGACGGTCTCGGAAACCGAGCTCTGCTCCTCGGCGGCGGAGGCGATTTGGTAGGTCATGTCGTTGATGGTGGCGATGGCCTGGAAGATGCTGCCGAGGGCCGCCTCCGCCTGATCCGCTTCCCCCACCGCCTGATGGGTCAGCTGCTGGCTCTGCTGGATGGCGTTGACCGCGTTGGTAGAGCTGTGGCGGATCTTGTCGATCAGCTCCTGGGTATTTTGCACCGCCTGCTGGGTGTTGCCCGCCAGCTTGCGCACCTCGTCGGCCACCACCGCAAAACCGCGCCCCTGCTCGCCGGCCCGGGCCGCCTCGATGGCGGCGTTGAGCGCCAGCAGGTTGGTCTGATCGGCGATCCCCTGGATGACGGTGAGGATGCTGGTGATCTGCTCGCTGTCGTGAGCCAGCCCTTCCACCACCTCGGCTCCCTTGCCTGCCTCGGCGGCCACCTTGTGCATGGAGTGGATCACACGCTGGAAGCGTACCTTGCCCTCGTCCGCCGCGCTTTGGGCCTGCTTGGCGGAGTCGGCGGTGTTGTTGGCGTGGGTGGCCACCTCCTGGCTGACATAGGACATCTCCTGCACCGCGGTCAGCATCTGCTCCATCTCCGCCTGGTGATGCTGCAGGTTGTTGTCGGTCTGGCCGGCGATGCGGTCGGTGTCCCCGGCGTGGCGATGGACCTCGCTCGCGGTCTTCTGCACATCCCCGAGCAAGGCCTGCAGCTTGTCGATGAAGCGATTGATGCCCCGGGCCAGTGCCCCCAGCTCGTCCCGGGAGCGGGTTTCCAGGCGCTTGGTGAGATCCCCGTCGCCGTCGGCGATGTCATCCACCAGGCTGACCATCTGGCGGATGGGGCCCGTGATGCTGCGGGCAATGACCAGCATGGTGCCAAGGGCCAGCACCAGCACCAGCAGGGCACCGATGAGCTGCTGGGTCATGGCGGCGCGGTTCATGTCGGTGAGCTGGCGTGCCAGCTCGTCCGCTCCCGCGAGCACCACCTTGTAGGGCAGGGTGACGATGATGGCCCAGTTGCGGGCCATGCCGGGCACCGCGATGGGCACCGAGATACGGAACGCGTCGGTGAGCTCCTGGCGCTGCACGTCCGGTTTGAGGTACTGCTGCCAGCCGTTGCCGAGCACCTTGTCGGCGCGGCTGCCGAGCAGGCTGGCGTCGCCGCTGGTGCCGGTGATGACGCCGGCAGCGCTGACGATCAGGGTCTCCCCCTTGCCGTCATAGATGTTGCTGTTGAGAGACTGGGCCTGACGGCTGATGGAGTCCACCGCCAGATCCAGCGCGGCGATGCCCTTGAACTGGCCATCCACCAGGATGGGGGTGGTGATGGTGCTCACCAGCACCTGCTGGCCGTTGATGTCCACCTTGAAGGGGTCGATGAGGCAGGGGCGCCCCTCCCGTTTCGGGCAGGCGTAGTAGTCGTTGGCCGGGTTGCCGAACTCGTCCGGATCGCTCTTTTCGATGGAGAGCAGCAGATCGCTGCCGATCTGATCCTTGTCGCGGTAGAAGTAGGGAACGAAGCGCCCCTTGTCGTCACTGCCGAGCGCGCTCTGGCCGGCGAAGCTTTCGTCCTGGCCGTCGAAGCCGTTGGGTTCGAAGCCCGCGAAGGCGCCATAGAGCTGGGGCTCCAGGGCAAGCTGGGCCTTGAGCAGATCGGTGGCTTGCTGGCGATCCAGCGGCAGCTTGCCCTCCTGCTGGCGGGCGAAGACGCTGGCCATCTGCTGGGTGTAGGAGAGCCCCTTTTGCAGCAGCTGGGTGATGGTGGCGGCCTCGGCACGGGCGTTGGCACTCACCTTCTGCCACGCCTCCTGTTGCAGGGCGGCGCGGCTGGAGTCGATGGTGAGCTGCTGGGTCTGCCGGCCTGAATACTGGTTGAGCAGGATCAGGATGACCAGGGCCGTGGTCATGGCGACACCGGCCAGTACCAGGATACGATTCTGGATAGAACGAAACTGCATCGCGCGTTCCTTGTATCGTTGAGGGTTCGTTGACGGGGTGACTGAAGTATCGGCTGTGCGGGAGATCTCTCCAGCGACCTCGCCTAGCTAAGCGGGAAAAAAGGGAAAATTCTGAGACATCACTCTAAAACAGCGGTTTTTGCGGGAGTAGACCCTATTTTCCCCTCTGCCTCGCCATGGTTTTCCCATCCGTCATTGTCGGTGCTAAAATGCGACGGTTTTTTTAACGAATTGGCCCAAGGCCCTCTACACAAGGCTTAAAGATGAAAGTCAAAACCCGTTTTGCTCCCAGCCCGACCGGCTTTTTGCATGTCGGCGGTGCCCGTACCGCACTCTATTCCTGGTTGTTTGCAAAGAACCAGGGCGGTGAGTTTGTGCTGCGTATCGAGGATACCGATCTGGAACGTTCCACTCAGGAGGCCATCGACGCCATCATTGAGGGCATGGAATGGCTGGAGCTGAACTGGGATGAGGGCCCCTACTACCAGACCAAGCGCTTCGATCGCTACAACGGCCTCATCGACGAGATGCTGGCTGACGGTCGCGCCTACAAGTGCTACTGCTCCAAGGAGCGGCTGGAAGCGCTGCGCGAAGGCCAGATGGCCAACGGCGAGAAGCCCCGCTATGACGGCAAGTGCCGGGATGGCGCCCACGATCATCCGGCCGATGCGCCCCACGTGATCCGCTTCCGCAACCCGACCGAAGGCTCCGTGGTGTTCGATGACCACGTCCGTGGCCGCATCGAGTTCGCCAACACCGAGCTGGACGATCTGATCATTCGCCGTACCGACGGTGCGCCGACCTACAACTTCTGTGTTGTAGTCGATGACTGGGACATGGAGATCACCCACGTGGTGCGTGGCGAAGACCACATCAACAACACCCCGCGCCAGATCAACATCTACAAGGCGCTGAACGCGCCGGTACCGGAATTTGCCCACGTCTCCATGATCCTGGGTGACGACGGCGCCAAGCTCTCCAAGCGCCATGGCGCCGTCTCCGTGATGCAGTACCGCGACGACGGCTACCTGCCGGAAGCGCTGCTGAACTACCTGGTGCGTCTGGGTTGGTCCCACGGGGATCAGGAGATCTTCACCCTGGACGAGATGATCAAGCTGTTCAGCCTGGACGCCATCTCCAAGTCGGCTTCCGCCTTCAACACCGACAAGCTGCTGTGGCTGAACAACCACTACATGCGCAGCCTGGATCCGGCCTATGTGGCCAAGCACCTGGCCTGGCACATGGAACACCAGCAGATCGACACCAGCAATGGCCCGGCGCTGGCCGACGTGGTCACCCTGCTGGCCGAGCGCTGCAACACCCTGGTCGAGGTGGCTGCCCAGAGCCGCTACCTGTTCGAAGAGTACGAGGCCATCGACGAAGCCGCTGCCAAGAAGCACCTGCGCGGTGTGGCTGCCGAGCCGCTGGCGCTGGCCAAGGCCAAGCTGGCGGCCCTGGAGACCTGGACCACCGAGGCGCTGCACGAGCTGATTGAAGCGACCGCCGCCGAGCTGGGTCAGGGCATGGGCAAGGTCGGCATGCCGCTGCGTGTGGCCGTCACCGGTCTGGGCCAGTCTCCTGCCATCGACGCCGTGATGGCGCTGGTGGGCAAGGAGCGGGTCCTCGCCCGCATCGACCGCGCCCTGGCGTATATCGAAGCGCGCATGGCCGCCGAGTAAGCTTGTCGCCGCACATTGCCGTCACCGGTCTGGGGTAATCTCTCCCCTGCCATCGACGCCGTGATGGCGCTGGTCGGAAAAGAGCGTGTACTGGCCCGCATCGACCGCGCCCTGGCGTATATCGAAGCGCGCATGGCCGCCGAGTAAGCTTGCCGTCGCACATTGCCGTCACCGGTCTGGGGTAATCTCTCCCCCGCCATCGATGCCGTGATGGCGCTGGTGGGCAAGGAGCGGGTCCTCGCCCGTATCGACCGCGCTTTGACGTATACCGACGCGCGGATGGCCGCCGAGTAATTCAGAGCGCCGGTACGGGTCAGTCCCCTGGCATCGCCGACGCCGTGATGGCGCTGGTGGGCAAGGAGCGCCTCGCTCGTATCGACCGCGCTTTGGCGTATATCGAAGCGCGCATGGCCGCTGAATAAACATCGGCCATGGCATGAAAAGGGCTCCCTGACGGGGGCCCTTCGTATTTTGGCCTCAAGCGGATTTGCGACGTAAAACAGCGACATAGAGACGAGGTTGGCGGTAAAAACAGCTAACTGCCTGAATTTTGACTAAACGCTCCAGTGGGCGAGAATTTTGGGTTGACAGCAAAGCGGGTGATGCCTATCATGCGCCTCCGTTGCCAGAGATAACTTTGGTAGCGCCGAGGTGAGTTGGGGTTATAGCTCAGCTGGGAGAGCGCTTGCATGGCATGCAAGAGGTCCGCGGTTCGATCCCGCGTAGCTCCACCAAATTCTCCTCGAACAATCTGGAATCCAAGGGGTTATAGCTCAGCTGGGAGAGCGCTTGCATGGCATGCAAGAGGTCCGCGGTTCGATCCCGCGTAGCTCCACCAGGTTCCCGATTGACATGAAGTACCCAGGGCAGTGCGGTGTGTATCACCCAGGCCGACCTTTGTGGGGTTATAGCTCAGCTGGGAGAGCGCTTGCATGGCATGCAAGAGGTCCGCGGTTCGATCCCGCGTAGCTCCACCATTATTGAGGATGAATGGCCGCCAGAACCATTCATTGAGTACCGAATTTGGGGTTATAGCTCAGCTGGGAGAGCGCTTGCATGGCATGCAAGAGGTCCGCGGTTCGATCCCGCGTAGCTCCACCAAATTCAGAGTGATTCAGCGTCACTCACACACATCGGGGTTATAGCTCAGCTGGGAGAGCGCTTGCATGGCATGCAAGAGGTCCGCGGTTCGATCCCGCGTAGCTCCACCATCTTTCGCAAGAAAGCACCAAGGCCACCGCATCGCGGTGGCCTTTTTGTTTGCCTGTCATTTGGATTTCCCATGATCTCGCCCTTTGCATTTGTCTGGCAAATGGCGCTTCACCCTGTCCGCGAGGGCATCAGCGGCTCTGGCCGCCGCTGACGGGGGTGAGGGTGAGGATTGGCGCCGATGCCGCCATGGCCACGGCGCGGGCTGCGCGATGCCATCCTCTGCCGCGTGGCGGTGGGCTCGTTCGGCAACCTGCGGGATACGCTATCCGGCCCCTGGTGTCAACACCGGGTTTCCCCGTCGACAGGGTGCCAGCCCCCCGGGAAAGGGGTGAGACGGGGCAACAGGGCATTTATTAATCCCATGATGTGGCCTTTTGCATTTGTTTTTCAAATGGCCCTGGCACAAAAAAAGCCCGCGATCATCGCGGGCTTTGCACCTGGCATCGAGGATGCCGCGTCTTAGCGACGACGCCGCCAGGCGAGCGGCAACAGGGCCAGCAGCAGGGCGCCCATGGCGCCGCCACCCCCCTTGCTCGCTTCCTTGAGCTTGAGGTCGACGATGACGGGGTCGTGGTCCGAGGCGCTGAAGGGGTTGTCCGACTTGATGAGATCGCCGGTGTAGGCGCTGCCATATTCGAACAGGTTGCTCTCGAAGGAGTTGATGTGCCAGTCGGCCACCGCCACCACCTTGTCAGCCAGCGCCGGGCTGGCGAGGGCGTAATCCAGGGTGCCGAGCTCGGCCTCGTAGCTGTAGGAGATGGCCTTCTCCTGGTTGAACTTGACGTTCAGATCCACCAGGCCGTAACCCTTGGCCACCGTCTGGCCCATCTGCTCATAGGGCTTGTCGCCGATGTAGGTGTGGGAGGCGGAGCGGATCTGGCGCTCCCCCGCGACCGGCGCATAGTCGGTCAGCACCCGGATGGGATCCTCCTTGGCGTAGGAGTTGAAGTCCCCCACCAGCAGCACCTGGCCCGGCATCTTGCTCACCGCCTCCCCCAGCACCTTGGCGGCGCTCACCCGAAACTCGGTGCACTTGCCCTGCAGGTCCGCAGGCTCCGTCTTGCCATCTCCGTTTTCATAGCAGCCCGACCCCTTGGACTTGAGGTGGTTGACCACCAGGGTCAGGGGGGCGTCGCTGCCCGCCACGGTGAAGCGCTGGACCAGGGAGTCCCGCTGACCGGCGCTCTTGGTGACGCCGCCCGTGGTGTAGCGCTGCTGGGGCAGGGGGATGACGTCGGCATCCCCGCTCGGGGTGAGCAGGGCGGGGCGGTAGATCATGGCCACCATGATGGCGTCGCCGCCAAAGAAGCGATCCTCCGTGAGCAGGGCCTTGGGCAGGGTGACGAAGGCGTAGTGCTTGCTCGCCTCCTTCTGCCTGGCGTTGAGGCTCTCCACCAGATCGTGGAGGGCGGCGTGCTCGTCAAAGCCGTTGTTCTCCATCTCCATCAGGCCGAGCAGGTCGGCGTCCATCTCGGTGATGGCGTTGACGATCTTGGCGCGCTGCAACTGGAACTCCTCCAGGCTCTTGGCGCCGCGGTTGCAGCCCTTGGCGCTGTCCGCATCCGCCTGATCCGCGCAGAGCACGTTGAGGGCGCCCCCCACGCTGGAGTGGCTGGTGAAGTAGTTGAGCACGTTGAAGCTGCCGATGCGAAGGTCAGTGCCATCCAGGCGGGCCGGGGCGCTCTGGCGGTCGTTGTCGCTGGTGCGCAGCAGATCCCCCGCGGTGATGGTCTGATCCCGGGGCACGATCAGGCGGTACTCGTTGTAGCTGTAGCCGACCATGGCCTCCAGATTGACCAGGGCATCGCCGATGCGCAGGTAACCCTGCTCCGGCTCCCAGGCGGGCAGCCAGGGGAGCTTGCCGTCCCCCGCCTTGACGTCCGACTCGAGGAAGACCCGGTTGCTGGCGTTGGCCTCGGCCAGCGCCACGGCCTCGGGGCTGCTTGCCACATGGAGCTGGGTCGGCTTCATCAGCGGGGCGCCGTGAGCGAGCACCAGGTTGTTGCGCCGGGCGGCATAGTCGTAGCTGAAGTTGCGGCTGATTTGGAGGGCGCTGTCGGCGTCAAGGCGTACCCGCATCCCTTCGTGACGCTCCAGGGCCCGGGCCAGGGTTTCCCCCTCCAGTACCCGCAGCGCCGTGGCGGCCGGGGCGGCGCCCTGGGCCAGGGTCGTCAGGCGCGGCGTGCTGCCGTCAAACAGGGGCTTGAGCTGGGTGTGGCCGTAATACTCCTCGACCTTGGCCTCCAGACAGACCAGGGCGCCCGGCTGGATATCCGGGTACTTGCTGGCGAAGTTCTTGTCGTTGAGGTAGACGAAAATGCCGTCCGACGTCTCGGGGTTGCCGTCCCCCTGCACATCCAGCAGGTAGAAGCCCTTGTTGAGGCTTTCCCCCAGACCCGAGACCACCGCCTTGACCGAGACGCTCTGGGCGCTTTCGAACTGATCGTCCGGGACGAGGGGGCTCTTGTCGCCACTGCCCTGGATGGCGGGGATGGGGGTGAGGGCACTGTCGGCCGGGCAACTGAAGCCGGCGGCGTAGAGAGACGGGGACGCGAGCGCGAGCCCCACGGCCAGCGACAGCAGGGTAGGTGTTCCTTTCATGGGTATTCCTTTTTTTATTTTTGCCAGTGTTTCCATAGCCTTGGCATCGTGGCCAAGGGCGCGCATTGTCACATTTCTGGCAGCTCTGACCAGTGAACCAACGCACATTATGAGGAGACAAAGGAGCCCATTTGCCATTTTTTGACGTGGCTAACAGTTTGATATTGATGATCTATTTGTCATCAGGTAGGAGCGAAAAGTGTGAGGCGGCCAGCATTCACATATTTTCCTTCGAGAATAAAGATTGAGCAGTGGTCACTTGCTTCCTATACTCGAGCCGTTCCTCACGGAACCCAGGCAAAGGGCAAACCGGCAGTGATGCCGGGACGCAAAGCCTCCGATCTGTCCCATCCGGGCCAGACAGCGGGGTTACCCAGGGTGACTTGAGGGTTTGTGGCCCGTCCATGGCCTGTTGTCGCTCCCTTGTTCCCTGTTGCGATTGCGCTTTTCCCGGCATTGAAGCCAAGACAAAACAAGGAAGATAACAATATGCAACAGATCTTGAGGCCCAGCAGGCTTGCCATGCTGGTCGCCCTTGCGGCCGTCCCTGCCTGGGCGCAGGCCGCTTACCCCGCCTATCAGGCCGGCACAGCCTACAAGGCTGGCGACATCGTCAGCAACGCAGGCGCCCTCTATGAATGCAAGGAATTCCCTTACTCCGGTTGGTGCGGCGCGTCCCCCTATCACTATGCCCCCGGGGTGGGTGTGGTCTGGGCCGATGCCTGGAAGCTGTATGGTGGCGAGGTGCCGCCACCGTCCCTGGTCGTCGCCATCGGCTCCCCCGCCGTGGGTGCCAGCGTCAGTGAGGGGGCCAGTGTGGCCCTGGCGGTGACGCTGAGCGGCCCGGTCACGGCGCTCGCCCGGGTGGAATACCTCATCGACGGCACCCTGGTCGCCACCGCCACGGCTTCTCCCTGGAGTGCCAGCTGGTCTGCCGCCGGTGCGGGCAATCACGCCCTCAAGGCCCGGGCGCTGGATAAAGACGGCAAGGTGCTGAGCGAGGCGGATTCGAGCTTCAAGGTCGCCGCCGTGGTGGCGCCAGAGGCGCCCAGGGTGAGCATCGCAAGCCCCGCCGCCGGTGCCAGGGTGACCCTGGGCCGCGCCCTCACCGTGAGCGGCAATGTCACCGACGCCAATGACGACGTCGCCAAGGTCGAGCTCTTCGTGAATGGCCAGAAGGTGGGCGAGGACACCAGCGCCCCCTGGCAGCTGAGCTGGACGCCCCAGAACAAGGGGCTGACCGGCCTCAAGCTGGTGGCGACCGACAAGACCAACCGCTCTGGCGAGTCGGCCCAGGTGGACGTGCAGGTGGAAGAGGCGGCGCTGCCCCCTACCGGCGGCAACCTCTCCTGCGACGTGCGTCAGATCTACCGCGCCGACGGCAGCGAGTGCATGGGGGATGACCACGGCCGCCGCGTCATCGGGTATTTCACCTCCTGGCGCACCGGCAAGAACGGCCTGCCCGCCTACCTGGTGAGCGACATTCCCTGGGACAAGATCACCCACATCAACTACGCCTTCGCGGCGGTGGACGAGCAGAGTCACACCATCAAGGTGGATGACGCCGCCACCAAGCTGACCTGGAACGGGGTGCCGGGCGCCGAGATGGATCCGGAGTTTGCCTATCAGGGTCACTTCAACCTGCTGTCCAAGTACAAGAAGCAGTACCCGGACGTGAAGACCCTCATCTCCGTCGGGGGCTGGGCCGATACCCGCGGCTTCTACGCCGCCACCACCAAGGGCGACTGCTCGGTCAACACCGCCGGCATCAACGCCTTTGCCGACTCGGCCGTGGGCTTCATCCGCCAGTACGGCTTCGATGGGGTGGATATCGACTACGAGTACCCCACCTCCATGAAGGATGCGGGCAACCCCAACGACTTCCCGCTCTCCAACCAGTGTCGCAGCAAGCTCTTTGCGAACTATGAAGTGCTGATGAAGACCCTGCGCAACAAGCTCGACAGCGCCGGCACCGAGGACGGTCGCAAGTACATGCTGACCATCGCCTCGCCGGCCTCGGCCTACCTGCTGCGCGGCATGGAAAACTTCCTGGTCACCCAGTACCTCGACTACGTCAACCTGATGACCTATGACTTCCACGGTGCCTGGAACCACTTTGTCGGTCACAACGCCGCCCTGTTCGACAACAAGGCGGATCCCGAGTTGTCCCAGTGGGGTGTCTACACCCAGGCCCAGTTTGGCGGCATCGGCTATCTCAACTCCGCCTGGGCGGCCCACTACTTCCGTGGTGCCCTGGCGGCGGGCAAGATCAACATAGGGGTGCCCTATTACACCCGTGGCTGGCAGGGGGTCACCGGTGGCACCCACGGTCTGGGTGGCAAGGCGGCGCTGCCGAGCCAGAGCGATTGCCAGCCGGGCACCGGTGGCAGCACCATTCCGTGCGGCAACGGGGCGGTGGGCATCGACAACATCTGGCATGACCTTGACAAGAACGGCAAGGAGATTGGCGGTGGCGCCGTGCCCATGTGGCATGCCAAGAACCTGGAGCACGCCGCCAGCCTCGGCATCACCACCCTGCCGAGCTACGGCCAGGCCTGGGGTCTGGATCCCAACAACCCGGCCCACGTGATGCAAGGCCAGTATGTGCGTTACTACGACGACAAGGCCCATGCGCCCTGGCTCTGGAACGAGCAGAAGAAGGTGTTCCTCTCCACCGAAGATGAAGAGTCCATGGGTCACAAGCTCGACTACATCGTCAAACGTGGCCTGGGGGGCGTCATGTTCTGGGAGATGGCGGGGGACTATGACTTCGACGCCGCGAAGAACGAGTACGTGATGGGCAGCACCCTCACCAGCCTCGCCTACGAGAAGTTCAGCAAGGCCGACAAGGCGGCCCTGAAGCAGAATGATCTGCCGGCTCCGGCCGCCCAGCTCGACATCGGCGTGAGCCTCTCCGGCTTCAAGGAAGGGGACTCCAACTACCCGATCAACCCGACCCTCAAGCTCACCAACAAATCGACCCAGACCATTCCGGGCGGCACCCGCATCGAGTTCCTGGTCCCCACCTCCACCTCAGACACCATCACCGACCAGAGCGGCATGGGGCTGAAAGTGGTGGAGAGCGGTGGCAACCAGAACTCGGACGGCATCGCCAATGAGAAGGACTTCCACAAGGTGGCTCTGACGCTGCCGGCCTGGAAAGCCTGGACGCCGGGCACCGACGTGGAAGTGGCCATGACCTACTACCTGCCGGCCGCCGGCGTGCCGAGCGGCATGCGCCTGATTGCCGGCAGCCAGACCATAGGTCTGAAGTCCGACTTCCCGGCCCTGGCCGAGGCGGTGCTGGGCAGCAGTGGTGGTGGTGACGGCGGCAGCGGTGGCACCACCTGTGCCAGCCAGAACGTCAACCCGGCGGACTACAATGCCTATCCGACCTGGCCGCGCGGGGATCACGCCAATGGTAACGACCGCATGACCAACGGCAAGGCGGTGTGGCAGGCCAACTGGTGGACCAGCAGCGAGCCCAAGACGGGCGATGGCAGCTGGAAACTGATATGCAGCTACTGAGTTGTCCCGGCTGCTGTACCAGCCGCGAGCTCAGAGCGGGCGACGGCAGCTGGACGCTGGTATGCAGTGACTGATGACCTGTTGAAGGGGTTGCCCCCTCCCAACGCAACGACCCAATCCGGGGCCCAGGCTCCGGATTTTTTTGTGCCTTGTATCAGGAGAAGGAGGGGAAAAGGGCAGGGGCGGTGCCATAAAAAAGACCGCTCCGAAGAGCGGCCAATTGCCACCAAGGCAATCTGCGGGGTGACCCCCTTGTCGATGTGTCGCGGCCCGGATGCCGAGTCGGGAAGATCCCCGCCCCGCCAGCCGGGCCGCGCAGCTTTATTGGGTGACGGCGCCGCCCTGCTGCTCTTTCAAGAAGCTGATCCAGGGGGAAGCACGACCACTGACGTTGCCATTCTGGGCGGCCTGAGTGAAGGCGGAGAGCGCCTCCTTGGGCTTTTGCTGCTCAAAATAGGCGACCCCGGTCAGGAACTTCAGATCCGCCCGCTGCTCGCCGCTGGCGTTGGCGGCAGGCTTGGCGGCGAAGGCCACCAGATCCTGGTAGCGCTTGCTCTGGATCATCATGCGCGCCATCTTGAGCTGCAGCTCGGCATTGGGGGCCAGCTTGTAGGACTTGGCCAGGGTGTCGATGGCCGGGTCCAGCTCCTTGGCCTGATGCCAGTAGTTGGCCAGCGTCTTGTAGTTGGCCGCGGTGCTCTCGATCTGCCCCTCCTTCATGGCCTTCTCCATCACGCGGGCGGCGCGGTGGGGAATGCCGGCGAAGGCGAGGTAGTTGGCGAGCCGCTGCAACTCGTTGGCCTCGGTCAGCATGCCGAGGTTGTAGGCCCCTTCCAGTGCCGCCAGGGCCTTGGCATCGTTGCCCGCCTGCATGTGCATGGCCGAGAGCTGGGTCCAGTACTTCTTCTTCTCCGGGTAGCGGTCCACCAGGGCGGTCAGCACCTCGGTAGCCGGCTTGTACTGTTTCAGCTCGTAGTGGGCCGCCATCTTCAGCAGGTACCAGGACTCCGGCGCTTTGCCCGCGGAGAGCTTGATCGCGTTGTCCACTGCCGGAATGGCTTCCCTGTACTGCTTGAGCTGCACATGGGCGTTGGCCAGGGTGATGTAGGCGTGCGGGGTCGGCTTCTCGTCCTTGCCGAGGTTTGCGAACCACTCCTTCATGGTGTTGATGGAACCCTTGAAGTTCCCCTCCGCCATGTAGAGCTGGGCCAGGTTGTAGCGCACCTGCTGGGCCACCGGGGGCGGCAGGCCGCCGGTGGCGATGGCGTCGGCGAAGTACTTGGTCGCCTGACCGTACTTCTCCTGCTGCGCCGCCACGAAGCCCAGGGTCTGCAAAATGACCCCCTTGTCGTAGACCCGCTCGCCGGCGCCGGACAGCGCCTCCTGCAGCTTGGCATTGGCCTCGCCGTATTTCTTCTCGGTGATCAACGCCTGGGCCTTGTTGACCGCGCGGTAGGCGCGGTCAGACAGGGCGGGTTGTTCGGCGGCCCAGGTGGCGGTGCTGAGCAGCACCGCCATGGCCACCGGGGCGAGGATCAGGGTATGTAACTTTTTCATCGCCACCCTCCTTAGTTGGTCGCAAACTCGATCTCTTGCTGCATGCGACTGGCCTGCGGCTTGCCGTCCACCATGGCCGGCTTGAAGGTCCACTTGGCGATGGTCTGGCGCGCCGCCTTGCCGAGGTCATAGCTGCGGGGCTCTTCCTTGACGATGCGGATGTTGCTCACGGTACCGCGCTCGGTGACGGTGAACTCCACCAGCACCTTGCCGGACGCAAGACCGGCCAGGGCCGCCTTGCGGGGCATCATGGGCTCGAAGGTCGCCATCGGGATGGCGCCGTTGTTGCCGCCCATGCCGCCGCCACCGCCGCCGGTGCTGTAGGCACCCAGGGCGTTGCCGCCACCGATGTTGACCGGGATGTCGAGTTTGGGCATATCCATGGGGGAGCTGTCCATCTTCGGCCTGTCCGTGCTCGCCACCTCCATCTCGGGCGGGGGCGGCGGGCGGTTCGGGGGCGGCGGCTTGGGCAGTTCCCGTTGCTTCTCTTGCAAGGTCTCCTGAGGCTTGAGGCGGATGAAGTCGGTCATGGTGACGTCCTCCCGCTCCGTCAGCTCCCGGTGATCCGGCGTGATGAGCTTGTTCATTCCCAGAAACAGGAAGAACACCACCACGCAGGAGACCGCTAACGATATCAGGTATCTCATGGCATTCGCTCCGGCATCAGCTGCTCTTGTCGGCGGCGATGGAGATGTTCTGGACACCGGCCATGCGGATCTGGTCCATGACCTGCACCACCAGACCGGAACGGGATTCGCTGTCGGCCTGGATCACCACGGCGCTTTCCGGGTTCTCCGCCCGCAGCCGCTCGATGTTGGCACGCACCGCGCCCACTTCGACGATGCGCTTGTCGACCCAGACCTGGCCGTTCTCGCGGACCGCGACCATGATGTTCCCCTTCTTCACCGTCTCGGCCGTGCTGGCGCTCGGGCGGTTGATCTCCACGCCGGACTCCTTGACGAACGAGGTGGTGACGATGAAGAAGATCAGCATGATGAACACGATGTCCAGCATGGGGGTCAAATCGATGGCCGCCTCGTCAGCACCGCTGTCGCTGTGACGTTTTCTCATGGCAAAAAACTCCTTGCTTGTTCTGTGCCCCGGCGGGCATGGCCCGGCCGGGGATGTGCATCCTGCATCAGCCGTGTTTCAGGTTGTCTTCCAGCTTCTGCACCGCCAACTTGGCCTTGTGATCGAGCCGGCTGACAAAAAACAGGCCGGAAAGGGCGGCAATCATGCCCGCCATGGTCGGTACCGTCGCCTTGGAGATCCCCGAGGCCATCGCCCTGGGGGAGCCTGTGCCGGTAATGGCCAGGGTATCGAACACCTGCACCATGCCGACCACGGTCCCAAGCAGCCCCATCAGCGGGCAGAGGGCGATCAGCACCTTGATGACCGGCATCCCCTTGTCCACCGCCATGGCGACCCGGGAGACCAGCTCGCGGCGGATCTGCCTGGCAGACCAGGAGAGGTGATCGGTGCGGGCCAGCCAGGCCGTCTTGGTCTGCTTCACCTGCTGGGGATAGACCGCCATGAAGTAGAACCAGCGCTCCAGCAGCAGGGCCCACATCATCAGGGTCAGGAAGAACAGGGCGACCAGCACGTCGCCCCCCAATCCCAGAAACCGGCGGACCGACTCGACTTCTTCAATCAACCAGAACCACATGGGTGACTCCTTAGGCTGCGGCTTTGGCGGCGTGCAGACGTTCCTGATAACGGGCAACGAAACCGGCGCTCTGCTCTTCCAGTACCTGGATCAGACGGCGGCTCTGGGTCTGCACGATGGTGTAGAGGAACAGCATGGGCACGGCCACGACCAGACCCTGCATGGTGGTGACCAGGGCCTCGGAGATACCCCCCGCCATCAGCTTGGGATCGCCGGTACCGAACAGGGTGATGGCCTGGAAGGTGGCAATCATCCCGACCACGGTACCCAGCAGGCCCAGCAGCGGGGCGACGGAGGCGATCAGCTTGATGAGGCTGATGCCCTTCTCCAGCTTGGGCACGTTGCGCAGGATGATCTCGTCGAGCTTGGATTCCAGATCCTCGATGTTGTCACCCCGGTGATCCTGGTAGGCTCCCAGCATCTCGCCGATGGGGTTGCCCTTGATGATCTGCTCGGATTTCAGCTGCTTGCGCATGGCACCGCCGATGAGGGAGAGACGGGCACCGCAGAACAGGGCCAGCAGGGTACCGATGACACCCAGCGCCAGGATCACGTAGCCCACGGAGCCACCCTGATCGATGCGCTCCTTGAGGGTCGGCGACTGCACCAGCAGGGAGAGGATCACGCCACGGGACGGGTCGATGAAGATGGGTTCGACGCTGCCGCCACCCTGTTCAAACTTGGCGACCGGTTCCAGCACCGCGTTCTCGGGCTGGCGGGAGAGTTGTTCGAACTTGCCGGTCTCCGGCACGAAGGTGAGGTACTTGCCTTCGGAGACGGTGTTGAACTCGCCGATCTGGGTCACGGTCTTCTGGGCCTGGTTGCCCTCGCCGTAGACCACGGTGGCCGGGATCTGGCTCACCTTGCCACCGTCGACCATGCGGCTGAGGGTGGTGGTCCAGAAGGCGGTCAGGTCATCGCTGGAGGGCAGCTCCTTGCTCTCGGCCAGGCGAGTCAGCAGGGCAGTTTGCTCGGGATGTTCGACCCGGCGGGCGGAGGCGTTGAAGATCCCCTTGAATTCACCGGCGAACTGGCGCAGCACGCCAAACATCTCGCCCATGTTGCCGGAGCGCTGGCGCAGGGTTTCGGTCAGCTCGGTGAGCTGCTTGTCGTTGGCATCGAAGGTGGCCTTGAGCTTTTCGCCCCTGGCGACTTCGGCGGCGAGATCCGCCTTGGCCTTGGCGAGCAGGGCCCCTTGTTCGTTCTTGTCAGCCAGGAAACGGGCTTCCCGCTCCTTGTTGAGCTGGGATTCGCTGGTGCTGGCGGCCTTGACCTGATTGAGCAGGGCGTTGAGATCCACCGGCTTCTCGGCGGCGGTCACCGGCAGGGTGACCAGGGTAGCGCCCGCGATCAGCGAGGCGATGGCAAGTTTGATTCCTTTCATGATGCTTTCTCCGCAGTTTGAACCGGCAGCTTGATGAGGGCGGGGGGCGCCTGCTTCTTCGCGATGCGAAGGCCTTGTTCAACCGCACTGCGATACTCCTGGGGCAGTACTTCCCACTGGCGGGTCTTCTTGTTCCACATGCCGGTCTCGTTGCCATCCGGGGACTGGTAGAGCAGGGCGATGCGCCCGACCCGCAGGAACTCGTAGGTCTTCTCGTCCCCATCCTTGTCCAGGCTCGCCTTGTAGGCTTCGATGGTGCGGCTGAAGCCCTCCTCGATCTGGTAGGCCTCGAGGATCTTGCGGTACTTCTCGGAGATGGTGACGTCGGCCCGGTTCATGAGATCGGTCAGGGCCGCCACGCGGTCCTCACGCTCCACCTTCTGGAACGGCAGGTCCAGGGAGACGAACTGCTCGAGGGAGTCGATCATCTTGAGCATCAGGGGCACCACTTCGGTGCTGGTCTGGTCGATCTGGGCGATCTGCTTTTGCATGGAGGCGAGTTCGGCGCTCTGGGAGTCAACCATCTTGCCCACTTGCTCGTTGTAGGCGCGTAGGCTGTCCACCTGGCGCAGGGCGGCCTTGTACTGGGCCAGGGCAGACTCGGCAGACTCGGCGTAGCTGTCGATCTTCTGCTGGGAAACTTTGGATGCATTGTCGGTGGCGGCTTGAGCGTCCACGGCCTGACCGGCGGTGGCGGCACTCAGATTGAAGCTGGTCAGCAAGGCAGCCGAAATCAGGCTGCCGAGGAGCGCTTTCTTCATTGTAATTGTCCTTGTCTTCATAGGATTACCCTATCTCCGTAACTTCCTTGGGACCTTGGGCAAAGCCGGCCCGAACGGGCCGGCTTGTGGTTTGCTGGTGGATTAGAACTTCTGGCTGTAGTCGAGGTAGTAGATGCGACCGTCGATGCTGTAGAGCTCGTCGTCATAGGTGAAGCCATCGCTCTCGAGGGACGGGCCCACGTTGAACATGTTCTTCACGCCGACCTGGATCTTGCCGTTCCAGGGCGCTTCCACACCGACGTTCAGGTTCCAGGTGGTCTGGGACGCGATGTGGCCCACTTCCTCACCGGTATTGGCGATGTAGTCCTGGCTCTGGGAGTCGATGTAATTCGCACTCAGGTAGGTATCCATGTTCCACCATTGGGGAACGTTGATACCCACACCGGAGCTGAAGCGCATCTGGGGCAGACCGTTCTGGCCGATCTTGTCGATGACGGGACCACCGGCGTACAGACCTTCCTTGTATTTCAGGATGTAGGTACCGCCCAGGTCATAACGCACGGTGGCGTAGTTCAGGTCGTAGGTGTAATCCACCTTCAGGTCGAGGCCGGAGGTCTCGAGGGTCCCCAGGTTGACCATGGGAGCGATGGCGCTACCGATCTTGCCCTGGCTGTTGCGGGTGATGCTGCTGGAGCTGCCGCTGTTCAGTTCGTCATAGATGAGAGACTGCAGGGAGTTCAGCTGGATCACGTCCTCGATCTTGATGGTGTAGTAGTCCAGGGAGAGGTTCAGGTCATCCACCGGGCTGTAGGCCACCCCGAAGTTCCAGGTGTCCGCGGTCTCTTCCTTCAGATCCTCGTTGGAGGTACGGGTGGTGGTGTACTGGCGGTTCGGGCAGTCTGCCGCGGAGATGCCGTTGGCCTCGCAGTAGACGTAATCCTTCGCCCAGTCGGCGGACTCGGAATCAGCCGAGTAGAGATCGCTCAGGCTGGGGGCGCGGAACGAACGGGACCAGGAGGTGCGCAGCATCAGGTTGTCCAGCGGCTGGTAACGCAGGCTCGCCTTGGGGGAGAAGGCGCTGCCGAAGTCGCTGTACTTGTCGAAGCGACCGGCCACGTTCAGCTCGATCTGCTCGGTGATGGGCACCAGGGACTCGATGTAGGCGGCAGTCACGTCGCGCACGCCACCGGAGGAGTTGCCTGCGGAGCCGATGATGTTGCCGGCTTCGGACTGGGCGTCGTACTTGTCGGCATAGACCCAGTCGTTGTACTCGGCACCGGCGTACCAGCTGACCGGACCGGCGGGCAGTTCACCCATGTCCCACTGCACCCCGGCGTACCACTGGTAGAAGTCCATGGTGGAGCGGCGGCTGGTGTCGGCCGTCATCGCCTTGGTGCTTTCTGCATCGAACTCACCACCGACGAACTTGCCGTCGGCGATCGCCTGCTTGGCGGCGGACTTCAGCACGTAACCGGTGCCGTTCTCCTTGTTGTCGGTCTTGGAGTACATGTAGCCGGCGTTCCACTGCATGTCGCCGACGCTTTCGGTGGCGATGGTGCCTTCGAAGCCGAGGTTCATGCTGCCGGTGGTGTCGGTGACATAGTTGTCACGGGGACCGATGTTGCTGAAGCGGTAGTAGGCGTAGGCAGCCTCACCCAGACCCTGGGTGGCGGCGGCATCCAGGCCGTTGTCGGCGAAGAACTGGGCGTTCTTCGGGTTGGCCGGGTCAATGGTGAAGGCACCGGCGGCCGGGGCGAAGCGGCCGAAACTCTCGACCCGGGAGCCGATGATCTGCGGCACGAAGTCCACGTTGTCGTTGATGTGGTAGCGACCGTTTACGTACAGGGTGTCACGGCTGCGGGAGGCCGTGGTGGCCGCGACCTGGCCGTAGTTGAAGTTACAGCCGCCCTCGAAGCCGACGAAGGGCTCCTTGCATGAGCCGTCGGCATTGGTGGCGCCGGCCAGGGGGCCGTATTTCCAGATGGGGTCGCCGTTGGCGTCAAGACCCGTGATCCCCTCCACGTTGCGGCCGTAGGCGCTGGGGGAGTCGTTGCCCTGCTTGGCAAGATAGTCCCGATCGCGACTGTAGATGACGTCCTTCTTGTCGTGCTCGTAGACCGCCATCAGGGAGCCCTTCTCGCCGGCCACCCCTGCCACGATGGAGCCGCTCTTCTCGTCGCCGCCCTCTTCGCTCGGGGAGCCAATGCGGCCCTGGAAGTCCAGCCCTTCGTAGCCCTCTTTGAGCACCACGTTGATCACGCCACCAATGGCGTCGGAACCATAGATGGCGGAGCCGCCGTCCAGGTTGACCTCGACCCGCTCAACGGCGGCCATGGGGATGGTGTTGAGGTTGATGGAGGTGCCGCCCATGGTGGGGGAACCCGCTACCCGCTTGCCGTTCAGCAGAACCAGGGTACGCTCGGAACCCAGGCCGCGCAGGCCGACGGTGGATTGGGACTGGAAGGAGCTGCCGGAGGCAGGGGAGACGCCGCCAAAGGAGTTGTAGGAGGCTTGCTTGAGGTAATCGGCGACGGTCTGCTGACCGGATTGCTCGATTTTCGCCTTGGTCACGGAGACGACCGGGGTGGAGCCTTCCACATCGACCCGGGAGATCCGGGAGCCGGTGACCTTGATTTTTTGCAGTTTTTCTACGTTCTGGCCCTCTTCGGCCAGGACAGGGGTGGCCACAACTGCCGCGCTCGCCAAGGCAAACGCTACGGCAGCAGAGAGTCTGCTTTTCCTAAGCATCGCTAGTATCCTTCCTGATTGTTTATTGTTTGCTTCCATTACCGCCCTCGTTGGAGCGGTGCGTAAGGCTTATCAAGGTTTGGTGATGGACGTCAAATGGAGCGGCGGGGATGGGGGCAGTAGAGGGAATTAGATGGGAATGTGCACTTGATGGAATATTTTTGGCGTTTTATTCCGTAAATGCCGCGTCAACTTATGTAAAGATGTTGTTAAGTTCGATTTTTACAATTTTATTGATTATTTTTGAACTTATCGATAAGTCGCTTGTCACTCCAGTGTCGATATCGAGAAAACGGTTTTTTGCAGTATTTTCATCTGCTTTTGTGGCGAGAGCCTTTTCCGGGGAACGGAGGGTGGGGGCGGCTATCCCTCTTCTTTTATAGGTAAATGAGAAAATAACCCGACTTATCCTTAACTTGTTGATTTTGTTATGCTTGGTATGGATTAAAACACCTGTGTAATTAATTTTTTAATAATTAAAATCGAGTTGGACGGGTAGGCGTAGCAGTTTTTTATATTGAAGTTGGGTTTTTTGGAAAAAATCATCCGCGGGATATGCTGCGGGGGGACATTCCTGGTCGCAGACAGGGTTCTACTTGATTTTTGTTGCAGAGCTTTTACAGTGACCGAGCTGGATTGTCTGTCAATGCCAGTCAATTCAGTGAGTAATGCCAGGTAAGGATAGGCCCGTCACCGGATGTGACTGGCCATAAAAGAACAACAAGGACGAGGTTCCACCATGCTGTCGTATTTCCTACGTCGGATGCTTTTGATCATCCCGACGTTTCTCGGTATCACCCTGCTCGTCTTCACCATCACCCGCTTCGTGCCGGGCGGCCCGGTCGAGCGCATGTTGCTGCAGGCGCAGGTCTCGCAAAACGAGTCAGGCCGCTCCAGTGGCAGCAAGGGGGCGCAGGCACTCTCCGACGAACAAATTGAAGAGCTCAAGGCGTTCTACGGCCTCGACAAGCCCATGCTGGTCGCCTACTGGGACTGGTTGCAGAAGCTGGCGGTGCTGGATCTCGGGGAGTCGACCCGTTATTACGAGCCGGTGTGGGATCTCATCAAGGAGAGGTTGCCGGTGACCGCCTTCTTCGGGCTCGCCACCTTTCTGCTGAGTTATGCCGTCTCCATCCCGCTCGGGGTGGCCAAGGCGCTCAGGCACAACAGCCGCTTCGATTCCCTGAGCTCGATGCTCATCTACATGGCCTATGCGCTGCCCGCCTACGTGGTGGGGATCTTCCTCATCACCGTCTTTGCGTTCCATCTGGAGTGGCTGCCCATGGGGGGCTTCCCGGGGGACGAGTTTGACGGTATGGAGAGCAGCTGGGATCAGATCCGCACCGTCTTCGCCCACGCGCTGCTGCCGCTCATCGCCTACGCCATCGGGGATTTCGCCATCCTCACCATGACCATGAAGAATAGCCTGATGGAGAACCTGTCGGCGGATTATGTGCGCACCGCCGTGGCCAAGGGGCTGCCGTTTCGCAAGGCGGTGACCGATCACGCCATGCGCAACAGCCTGATCCCCATCGCGAGTCACTTAGGGTCGGTGCTCACCGTCTTCTTCGGGGGCTCCTTCCTCATCGAGACCATCTTCAACATCGACGGCATCGGCCTGCTCGGTTATGAGGCCATCGTCGAGCGGGATTACCCCACCGTCATGGGCATTCTGGCCATCACCTCCATGCTGATGCTGGTGGGCAACATTGTCTCCGACATCTGCGTTGCCCTGGTCGATCCCCGCGTGCGGTTTGGAGAGTGAGCATGAACCTGAATCCGGTAACGCTGAAAAAACTCAAGCGCTTCAAGTCGATAAAGCGCGGCTACTACTCCTTTGTCATCTTTTCGGTCCTGGTGGTCATCTCTCTGCTGGCGGAACTGCTGGTCAACAGCCGGGCCCTGGCGGTGAGTTATCAGGGGGAGCTCTATTTCCCCACCTATGGGGACGTGATCCCGGGCCAGCACTTCGGGCTCGACTACGAGTACGAGACCAACTACCGCCAGCTCAAGAGCCAATTTGCGAAGGAAGATAAGGGGGATTGGGTGTTGCTGCCCCTGGTCCCCTGGAACCCCTATGAGCAGGACTTCAAGGAGGAAGCCTATCCGCCCTATGCCCCGAGCCTGGCGGAGCGCCACTTCCTCGGCACCGACACCAGCGGTCGCGATGTATTGGCACGGCTGGTCTACGGCTTTCGCATCGCCATCGGCTTTGCCTTCATCGCGCTGGTGGCGAGCTATGTCATCGGGGTCAGCATCGGCTGCATGATGGGGTTCCTCGGCGGTCGATTCGATCTCCTGATGCAGCGTTTCATCGAGATCTGGTCCCAGGTGCCCTTCCTCTACGTCATCATGATCCTGGTCTCCCTGGCCAAGCCGAACTTCGGCCTGTTCGTCGGTATCAACGTGCTGTTTGGCTGGATGGGGATCACCTGGTACATGCGCACCCTCACCTACAAGGAGCGGGCGCGGGACTACGTGATGGCGGCGCGGGCCCAGGGGGCGAGCACCCGGCGCATCATCTTCAACCACATTCTGCCCAATACCCTGATGATGATCGTCACCCTGGCCCCGTTTGCCGTGGTGGGCAACATCTCCACCCTGACGGCGCTGGACTACCTGGGCTTTGGCCTGGCGCCGCCGACCCCGAGCTGGGGGGAGCTGCTCTCCCAGGGGATCAACAACCTCGACGCCATCTGGATCGTGAGTTCGGTGGTGGCGGCGGTGAGCCTGGTGCTCATCATGGTCTCCTTCATCGGGGAGGCCATCCGGGAGGCGTTCGATCCGCGCAAATTTACCCGTTATCAGTGAGCGGTGGCGCCTTGCCAGGGCACATCGACAGGACCCTTAATGAAGACGCCCCCAGTGCAGGGGCATGACCAGGAAGTCAAACATGAACAATAAAATCAAATGGACAGGTGCTCTCTTTCTGCTGTTGAACGGATCCTGGGTGTGGGCGGCCAGCCTGCCCGCGGATCTGACGTGGGAAACCAACGACACCGACCCTGTGTTCGCCTCTCCCAAGGCGCTGCCCGGCGGCAACCTCAATCTCTTCGTCGACAGCTTCCCGCTGACGTTTCGCACCGTGGGGCCGGATTCCAACGGCTCGTTCCGTTCCTTCATCCTCGACAACCAGATGAGGCTCATCAGCTTCCATCCCAACACGGGCAACCCCATTCCGGCCCTGGCGAATGCCTGGGCCATCGCGCCGGACAGCCAGACCGTCTATTTCAAGCTCGACCCGCGCGCCAAGTGGTCCGACGGCAAGCCGGTCACCGCCGATGACTACACCTTCGGCTACGAGATGATGCGCTCCAAGGACATCAAGGGCCCCTGGTTCAACAACTACTACACCACCGAGGTGGTGGCGGTGGAGAAGATTGACGACCACACCATCCTGGTCAAGGCGGGCAGCCGCAAGGCCAAGCTCGATCTCCTCAACACCACCGAACTGTGGCCCCAGCCCAAGCACTACTACAAGATGGGCCCGAACTGGGTGAAGCAGTACAACTGGGCCGTGGTACCCACCACGGGCCCCTACGTGATGAGCGACGTGAAGAAGGGCAAATCCGTCACCTTCAGCAAGCAGAAGGAGTGGTGGGCAAAAGACGATCGCTACAACCAGCACAGGTTCAACCTCGACACCATCAAGGTGCAGGTGATCCGCGACCACAACATCGCGTTCCGCCACTTCCTCAAGGGGGAGCTGGACACCTTCGAGATGATCCTGCCCAACTGGTGGCATGAGAAGGCGGTCACCCCGGAGTACAAGCAGGGATACGTGCAGAAGGTGATGGCCATGACCGATACCAAGCAGGGGGGGCAGGGGGTTCACCTCAACGTGGCCAATCCCAAGCTGGCGGATCTCAACGTGCGGCTCGGCATCCAGCACGCCTTCAACATCGACAAGATGATAGAGACGGTGCTGCACGGCGACTATGACCGCGCTACCACCTTCGGCTCTGGCTTCGGGGCCTTCACCGACATCGCGCTCCCTGAGCGGGCCTACGACATCGCCAAGGCACGGGAGTTCTTCGCCAAGGGCGGCTACGGCAAGCAGGGACCGGACGGCATCCTGCAAAACGACAAGGGAGAGCGGCTCACCCTGGCCCTCACCTACACCAGCCAGGAGCACTCCAAGCGGCTGACCGTGCTCAAGGAAGAGGCCAAGAAGGCGGGCCTGGATCTGGAGCTTAATCTGGTGGATGGCGCCACCGGCTTCAAGGTGATGCTTGAGAAGAAACACGAGGCGGCCTGGCTTGGCTGGGGGGGCGGCGGTCTCTATCCGCAATACTGGGAGTCCTTCCACTCCGACAATGCCAACAAGCCCCAGACCAACAACCTGTTCAACGTGGCTGACAAAGAGCTCGACAGCCTGATCGACGCCTACAACGTCGAGTTCGACATGGACAAGCGGGCCGCGCTTTCCCACCAGATCCAGCAGCGCATCTATGATCTCGCCATCTTCGTGCCCGGCGTCCAGCTCAACTACGTGCGAGCCAGCAGCTGGCGCTATGTGATGCTGCCGGAGGTGCCCGCCACCCGCAACACCCCGGATCTGCTCTACTGGCCCATGGATGGCTACCCCCACAGCAGTGGCGGCCTGCTCTGGATCGATCCCAAGGTGAAGGAGGAGACCCAGAAGGCCAAGGCTGACGGCAAGGCGCTGGCCCCCATCACCCTGATCGACAAGACCTATGCACATCATTGATGTGGCGCAGAAGGGAGCAGCAGTCATGCCCAACACACAGGCCACCGCCCCCGGCACCAGCGATCATGAGGGGCAGTCTCTGTCCCCCATCCTCGAGGTGCGGGATCTCGAGGTGGAGTTCGCCGTCGACGACGGCAAGATCAAGGTGCTCGACGGGGTCAGCTTCCAGGTCGCCCCGGGCAAAACCCTGGGGATAGTCGGCGAGTCCGGCTGCGGCAAGAGCGTCACCTCGCTGGCCATCATGGGGTTGCTGCCAAGGCCCCACGGTCAGGTGGTGGCGGGCTCCATCCGCTTTCAGGGGGAGGAGCTGCTCAATCTGCCGCCGGAGCAGATGTACAAGGTGCGTGGCAACCGTATCTCCATGATCTTTCAGGAGCCCATGACGGCCCTCAACCCGGTGCAGACGGTCGGCGATCAGCTGATGGAGGTGTTTCGCCTCCACCGCCCCGATTACAGCAAGGCCCAGCGCCGTGACGCCGCCATCGCCATGTTGAAGAAGGTGGGGATCCCCGAGCCTGCCCAGCGTTTCGCGGCTTATCCCCACAATCTTTCCGGCGGCATGCGCCAGCGGGTGATGATCGCCATGGCGCTGGCCTGCGAACCGGCCCTGCTCATCTGCGACGAGCCGACCACGGCGCTCGATGTGACCATCCAGGCCCAGATCCTGGATCTGATGAAGGAGCTGCAAGCCCAGACCGGCATGGCCATCATCTTCATCACCCACGATCTCGGGGTGGTGGCGGAGCTGTGCGACGAGGTGGTGGTGATGTATGCCGGGCGTGCGGTGGAGCGGGCCGATATCTATGAACTGTTTGACCACCCGCGCCATCCCTATACTCATGGTCTGATGGCCTCGATCCCGCGTCTGGAAGATGTGCCAAAGAGCCTGCTCAAGACCATCAAGGGTCAGGTGCCCGCCCTGCACGAGATGCCGGCGGGGTGCCGTTTCTCCAACCGCTGCCCCCATGCCACGCCCCTTTGCGTGGAGACCATACCGGTGACCGAGCAGTTGAGCGAACGCCACGGGGTGGCCTGCCACCACTGGAAGGAGGTGAGCCTATGAACGGCCTGGTGCGGGGACGGGGTGTCGCAGGGCAGCCAGGCGGCGGGAAGGCGACCAGGTCGTCTGCTGCCATGAATCGTCGGGGATGGAAGTCATGACCAGCTTGTTGTCGGTAAGCAATTTAAAGCAGCATTTCAAGATGGGTGGCGGTTTCTTGCGCAAGCAATACACCGTCTACGCGGTGGATGGCATCAGCTTTGATCTCAAGCAGGGGGAGACCCTTGGCCTGGTGGGGGAGTCGGGATGCGGCAAGTCCACCCTGGGGCGTTCGTTGCTCAAGCTGTTCGAGCCGAGCGCCGGCTCCATCACCTTCGAGGGGCGTGACATCACCCACCTCTCGCCCAAGGAGATGCGATCCCTGCGTCAGGAGATGCAGATCGTGTTCCAGGATCCCGCAGAATCCCTCAACAGCCGCCACACGGTTGGGCAGATCCTGGAGGAGCCTTTCATCATCCACGGCAAGGGCAACGCCGAACAGCGCCGGACATGGGTGCAGGAGCTGCTGGAGAAAGTCGGCTTGCCCGGCAGCGCGGTGGATCGCTACCCCCATGAGTTCTCTGGTGGCCAGCGCCAACGTATCGGCATCGCCCGCGCCATCGCCCTCAAGCCCAAACTGCTGGTGTGTGACGAGGCGGTGTCGGCGCTCGACGTGTCGGTGCAGTCCCAGATCGTGAACCTGCTGCTCAATCTGCAGCGGGAGATGAACCTCGCCATCATCTTCATCGCCCATGACCTGTCGGTGGTCAAGCACATCTCGGACAGGATTGCGGTGATGTATCTGGGCCGGATCGTCGAGCTGGCCGAGGCCCAGGCTCTCTACCTGGCACCGCGCCATCCCTATACCCAGGCGCTCATCTCCGCCATTCCGGTGCCGGATCCGCGGCGGCGCAGCCAGCGCATCCTGCTGACGGGGGATGTACCGTCCCCCATCTCGCCGCCGAGTGGCTGCCACTTTCACCAGCGCTGTCCCCATGCAACGGATCTGTGCCGCACCCGCTCGCCCGCCCTTGAGGCGTGCGGCGGGCAGGGGCATCAGGTGGCCTGCCATTTCCCCTTGCCCGTGCAGGAGGCGATGCCACTGGGAAAGGCGATATGATGCCGGCGCCCGCCGCGTCGCGACCGGCATCGCTGCAAGGTGGCACCGAGGAGGCGCAATAAAGGCGGAAACGGGATAAAAAAATGGGGCCTGCGGGCCCCATCTTCATGGTTGGAGTTCAGGTTTGGCCGTGGAAATTCTGGCCCGGGCAGGACAGCGCCCCGATGGGGGTGGCTGCTGTGTGGATTGCTGAGTTGTTTTGTAGTTTTATTACGTTGCTAATTTCAACTTCCGGACAGGCGATATCAGGCGCCATAACGGAAGTAGTAATTGCGGGTTGCAGGCGCATAAGTGTCTTTCTCTTCAGCACCTTTCTTGCTGGTTGCACCCTTCAGGTGGAACAGCACTGCCAGATTCTCGAACATATGATGACCTCGTTTCTCTGTGGTTCATGGGTTGTGTGACCTTGGTCACGTTCTGATCCTAGGGGCATATGTGAGCTGGATCAACTTTTTGTGTTGTAAATTTACATAAATCATGGAAAGGGTTTTCAAATGCAGACCTGTTCATGGATACGATTTCAAGCCAGGGCCGCGCGTGGAATCGGGGATATGAGAGAGGTGGCCGAGGAGGAAGCACAAAAAAGATGCCCCGCACGGGGCGGGGCATCGGTATGGTCGTGAGTTGGCTTACTTGGCCGGGATATGTTCCAGCACGTGAACCAGCAGTTGCCAGAAACGCTCGACCGCCGGGATGTGTACCTTCTCCCCCGGTGCGTGGGCGCCACGGATGGTCGGGCCGAAGGAGACCATGTCCCAGTCCGGGTAGGCGCTCTTGAACAGACCGCACTCGAGGCCTGCGTGGATCACCATGACGTTCGGCATCTCGCCAAACAGGGTCTGGTAGCTGCTTCGCACCAGCGCCATGACCGGTGAGTCGACGTTCGGGGCCCAACCCGGGTAGGCGCCGGTGAACTCGCAGCTGGCGCCGGCCAGGGTGAACAGGGAGCGGGTCATCTGCTCGATGTTCTCGCGACCGGAATCGATGAGGGAGCGGATCAGGCACTGCACATAGACTTCCCCCTCGAGTGTCTTGATGACACCCAGGTTGGTGGAGGTCTCGGTCACGCCCGGGATGGCGTCGCTCATGCGCATCACCCCGTTCGGGCAGGCCATCAGGGCATCCAGCAGGCGGCTTTGCAGGGACTCGCTCATGAGCTGGGCCGGTTTCTCCCGGGCGGTGAGCAGCACGGTGAGGTTGGCCTCGGTGGCGGCCAGCTCGCTCTGATAGATGCCGGCGTAGCGGTCCACCAGGGCCTTGAAGTCAGCCACGCTGGCGGCGGGCACCAGCAGGCTGGCACGGGCCTCGCGGGGGATGGCGTTGCGCAGGGTGCCGCCACTGAGATCGCCAAGGCGCACCCCCAGCGGTTCGGCGGCCTTGAGCAGACGCACCAGCAGCTTGTTGGCGTTGCCGCGGCCGCGATGGATGTCGACCCCGGAGTGGCCGCCGCGCAGGCCCTTGACCTGCAGCTCGAAACCTTCACCCTCGGTGGCCGCGACCCGCTCCAGAGGGAAGCGGATATTGGCATCCACCCCGCCGGCGCAGCCCATGTAGACTTCGCCATCCTCTTCGGAGTCGGTATTGAGCAGGATCTCGCCTTCCAGCCAGCCCGCTTCCAGACCGAAGGCGCCGGTCATGCCGGTCTCTTCGTCGGTGGTCAGCAGCACTTCCAGCGGACCGTGCTTGATGGTCTTGTCGGCCAGCACGGCCAGGCAACCCGCCATGCCCATGCCGTTGTCGGCACCCAGGGTGGTACCGCGGGCAGTGACCCATTCACCGTCGATGTAGGCATCGATGGGATCGGTGGTGAAGTCGTGCTGGGTGTCGGCGTTGGCCTGGGGCACCATGTCGATGTGGGCTTGCAGCACCACGGCCTTGCGGTTTTCCATCCCCGGTGTGGCCGGTTTCTTGATGATGATGTTGCCGACGGCATCTTGCTTGACCGCCAGGCCTTCTCCCTGGGCCCATGCGACGATCCAGGCGCTCAGTTGGGCTTCGTGCTTGGAGGGGTGGGGGATGGAGCAGATCTGCTCGAAGAATTGCCAAATCAACTTGGGGGACAGAGAACTGAGCTGTGCCACGTCGGGACTCCTTACCAGCATGGAAAATGTCGGGCCCCACTCTGCGGGCCGGGGAAGAGGATAACGATAATACAGTCAATCACGCAAAAATGTGAGCGATCAGCGCAAATGACGCTCTGCTTGTGCTGGGAAAGGGAGCATGGATGGCGAACTTCACTGCCTGCCTTATTCGTGTCAGCACAACATCAATTTTGTGATGCTGGTCACAAAAATATTGTCTTTTTGGCGCCGGGTGGTAAATTAGCCGCCGTGGCCAGCCCACTTGTCAGGATGACAATCAATGCCTCCAGGGAACCGAAGCAAAGCAAGTGCGCCTCCATGGAACCGAGTGTCAGTTCAAGGATGTGAACCCGCATTAAGGTACGTAACTTGTTAAGCAATCAGGAGTTTATGATGTCAGGCAGCAATTCAACCTATTGGTTTGCCCAGTCTCTCTATACCCAGGGTTTCAACTACCCGAATCCCTACGCCACCCGCCGTTAAGGCTCGCAGGCGTCACAGGTAACAGCAGCAGGTGCGTGAGGATCCTCTCCTCCCCCTGCTATTTTTTTGCCCGAATGTCATGGAATGTGTGTCAAACGGCTAACCTGTCGGTGTCGCAGGAGCCTTCCCAAAAGGGCTACAGAGCGGAAGATGGCGGACATTTCCTGTTTTTCGCATACGTTTGCCGCTCAATTTATCCATAAAGAGTGCTATCATACCGGCCCAACAGCCGGCCCGAGCTCGGGAGTCCACCCGAGATGGCCGCCAGCTACACCCCATCCCTGTTCGCATTGCATCCGTTTTTGCCGCCGAGGCGTCAGCCCCGAGGCCGAAAAAGTGCAAGCAAAATTCGGGAAACGGGGTGCCAGAATTGACCTGAACCCGTCTCTTTGCCGGGTTTCGCCTCATAAGTGATTGCTTTATAACTCGTTGAGATCGATAGCATGCCAAAAAAGTTCTATGTATCGTGGGATAACCTGCAACGCGAAGCGCGCCGTCTGGCCCGTCGTCAACTGCCTGTCAGCCAGTGGAAAGGGATCATCGCCGTCAGTCGCGGTGGTCTGGTGCCTGCGGCCCTGATGGCCCGCGAACTTGGCATTCGCAATGTCGAAACCCTCTGCATCTCCAGCTATGACCACGACAACCAGCGCGAGCTGGTGGTGGTGAAGGCTGCCACCACCGCAGGTGACGGCGAAGGCTGGCTGGTGGTGGACGATCTGGTTGACACCGGCGGCACCGCCAAGGCGATCCGCGAGCTCTACCCCAGAGCCAAGTTCATCACCATCTTCGCCAAGCCCATGGGCGAACCCCTGGTGGATGACTTCGAAGTCGCCATTCCGCAGGATACCTGGATTGAACAGCCCTGGGACATGGCGCTGGAGTTCGCCAAGCCGATCTGCGACGAAGCGTAATCGCCCCACCGGTCGCGACCAGTGACTCCCCGGCATTCGGGAGCGGACTGATCCGTCGTGATGCAAGGTTGACCATATTGAGCCCCTTTTGGGGCTCAATGTGTTTCTGGTATGGCTGCTCGATGTGAAAAGTGGTTAAGATGGGACATTGTTTGAGACAGAAGAGCCACCATTTTGGAACCAAACGACGATACCAATCTGACGGAAAAGCTGTTTACCCGGGTCAAAAAGGTATTGGAAACTTCGGAAGTATCCAACTCAAGCCCCGTCGATGAGCAAGACAGCGCACTGTCTGACAGCTTCATCGATGGCGCCCTGTCGCCCCGCTGGTATCGCCTGCTGCGCAGACCGACCTGGGCCTGGCAGGGGGCCGATCCCGTCGAGGTGGAGCAGACCCTGGCGCACATCGCCATGGGGCAGGGGGAGCGCAGTCACGAACGCTATCTGGACACCATCAAGGGCTATGTGCCCGGCAACTGGGTCTATGAGTGGAGCCAGCTCGCCGGCCATTATTTCAATACGGGGAGGACGCTGCTGGGGGAAGGGGATCGCGCCGCGGCGCTGAAGAGCCTGCTCAAGGCCGTGCGCTACTACTCCATCGCAAGCTACCCCCACCTCAAGCACGACGAGCTGGCGGATCAGGCCCAGTTGCTTGGCAACATGGCCTATCGCGAGGCCGGACGCCTGTTCAAGGTGCCCCTCAAGGAGTTGCAGGTCCCGTTTCGGGGCAAGACCATCCAGGGCTACCTGCATCTGCCCACCACCGAGAAACCTGTGCCCCTGGTCATCGTCAGTGGTGGCATCGATTCGCTTCAGGTGGACTTCCTCAACTTCTATTTCAAGTGTCTCGAGCCCCACGGCATCGGGATGCTCTCCCTGGACATGCCGGGCACCGGCTATGCCGAGCACTGGCCCCTGGTGCAGGACACCAGCCGCCTGCACCAGGCGGTGCTCAACTACCTCTCGGAGGTGGCCTGGGTCGATCACCAGCGCATCGCCATGGTGGGGTTCCGCCTCGCCGGCAATGTGGCGGCCCGTCTCGCCTTCGTCGAGCCATTCAAGCTTCGGACTGTGGTCTGCATCGGTGCCGGCATCAACCAGGTGTTCACCAATCAGGAGATGTTCGCCCGCTGCCCGCGCATGATGCGCGACGGGCTGGCGAACCGGCTGGGGGCGGACGCGGCCCAGTGGGATCTGCTGCGCACCAAGTGTCAGGTCTTCTCCCTCAAGACCCAGGGATTGCTGGGGAGTCGCACTTCCGTGCCGATATTGAGTATCGGGCACAAGAAAGATTTTATTTGTCCCGAGCAGGATGTCCGGGCATTGGCCGCTGCGAGTCGCAACGGCAAGGCGGTGGTGTTTGACAAGCAGCCACTGCTCGAGGTCTATGACGAGGCACTGAAAGAGACGGTAGATTGGCTCAAAAAGCACTTATGTACATGATATAAAACTAAAAATGTAACATCACCATGTGATGGTATGGCTTGTTCAACAGGGAGGTTAGCATGTCAGAAAGAGTGACTTACAAGCGATTGCTGCGGCAGTTCGCGGCCATTGGCCCCTATTTGCGTGAAGACCTGTGCGCGGAGGGCCGCTACCGCTTTGACTGCCTGTCCGTCTGCGTCAGCGCCAAGCCTGCCCCGGACAAGCGGGAGTTCTGGGGCTGGTGGCTGGTGCTGGAGCAGGCGGATCACAGCTTCAGCTACCACTATCAGACGGGGTTCTACAACGCGGACGGGGAGTGGATCGACAAGGCGCTGCCCAAGAAGCATCAGGCGGAAGTGGAACGCACCCTGCAACATTTCTACAAGCTCATCAGCGGCAAATTGACCCAGCTGGAGTGCACCCTCTCCCCCGCGAAGCAGGTAACCGCCGAACTGAGCGTGACGGCAGCCTGATCCCCAAGCCCCGCATCTTCCCGGTGCGGGGTACCCCGATGCTTTGTCACCGAGCCCGCAACTGCCTGGCGAGGCTTAATTGCCTTGCAGGGCAGGGGGGCCGTGGGTATAAAGGGATTCCTTACTTTTCTAACCCTTCGTTCCCATGGAAAACAGAACCATAGTCGTCAAACTGGGCACCAGCGTGCTCACCGGGGGATCTGCCCGCCTCAACCGTGCCCACATGGTCGAGCTGGTCAGACAATGTGCCGCCTTGCATCGACACGGGCACCGTGTCGTGCTGGTCACGTCGGGGGCCATCGCCGCCGGTCGTGAGCATCTGGGTCACCCTCCGCTGGCGCCTACCCTGCCGAACAAACAGATGCTGGCTGCGGTGGGCCAGACCCAGCTCATCCGGGTATGGCAGGACCTGTTCAACCTCTACGGGCTGCACATCGGCCAGATGCTGCTGACCCGCGCCGACCTGGAAGACAGGGAGCGCTACCTCAATGCCCGCGACACCCTGCGCACCCTGCTCGATCACCGCATCATCCCCGTCATCAACGAGAATGACGCCGTGGCCACCGCCGAGATCAAGGTGGGGGACAACGACAACCTCTCCGCCCGTGCCGCCATCCTGGCGGATGCGGACTTGCTGGTCCTGCTCACGGATCAGAAGGGGCTCTTCACCGCCGACCCGCGCACCAACCCGGATGCCCAGCTCATCGAAGAGGTGCAGACCATAGATGACACTCTGCGCTCCCTTGCCGGTGACAGCGTGAGCGGCCTTGGCACCGGTGGCATGGCCACCAAGTTGCAGGCCGCCGACGTGGCACGCCGCGCCGGGGTGGACGTGGTGATTGCCACCGGCCAGATCCCGGAAGTGATCGGCCGCCTCGCCGCCGGGGAGCGGGTGGGGACCCTGTTCCCGGCCCTGGCATCCCCCCTGGAAGGGCGCAAGAGCTGGATCCTGGCAGGGCCCCCTCCTCACGGCGAAGTGCAGGTGGATCAGGGGGCCGTGGCCGCCATGCAGGAGAAGGGCTCCAGCCTGCTGCCCAAGGGCATCGTCGCAGTGAAGGGAGATTTCGTGCGTGGCGACGTGGTGCGAATCCTGGATCCCAAGGGGAGTGAGCTGGCTCGCGGCATTTGCCGTTACGACCATCTGGAGCTGGATCGGCTGCGGGGTGTCCACTCGGATCAGATTGAACAGGTATTGGGTTACGGCTATGGGGCCGTAGCCATCCACCGTGATGACATGGTGCTGCTCTGAACAGGGCGGCACCGCATGAACAAAAGGGAACTGTGATGAGTCTGGAGAAAATGGGGCAGGCGGCCCGTGAAGCCGCCTATCAACTGGCCACCGTCAGCACGGCACAGAAGAACCGGGCGCTGGCGGCCATCGCCGATGAACTGGAAGCACGCAGTGCCCAGATCCTGGCGGCCAACGAGAAAGACATTGCCGCCGGGCGCGAGGCGGGGCTCACGGAAGCCATGCTGGATCGCCTGCTGCTCAACCCGGCGCGCCTTGCCGGCATAGTGGCGGATGTGCGCAAGGTGATCACCCTGGACGATCCGGTCGGGGCCGAAATCGACAGCCGGGTGCTGGAGAATGGCCTGCGCCTCTCCCGTCGCCGGGTGCCCATCGGGGTCATCGGCGTCATCTACGAGGCGCGCCCCAATGTCACCATCGACATCGCCAGCCTCTGCCTCAAGACCGGCAACGCCAGCATTCTGCGCGGTGGTCGCGAGACCTTCCACTCCAACCTGGAGCTGGTGCGGGTGATCCAGCATGCCCTGGCGGCGTCCGGCCTGCCCGAGGCGGCGGTGCAGTACATCGACAACCCGGACAGGGCGCTGGTGGCCGAGTTGCTGCGCCTCGACCGCTACGTGGACATGATCATCCCCCGCGGTGGCGCGGGTCTTCACAAGATGTGCAAGGAGAACAGCTCCATCCCCGTCATCATCGGCGGGTTCGGTATCAGCCATATCTTCGTGGACGAGAGCGCCGATCTGGCGCGTTCCCTGGCGGTCATCGAGAACGCCAAGGTGCAGCGCCCCTCCGCCTGCAACGCCCTCGATACCCTGCTGGTACACGAGAAGGTGGCGGCCACCTTGCTGCCGCAACTAGTGGCTTTGATGAACGAGCGCAAGGTGACCCTGGTGGGCGCGCCCAATGCCATGGCGCTGCTGGCTGGCAGCGACAACCTGTGCGACGCGGGGCCGGAAGATTTCGACACCGAGTGGCTGGGGCTGACCCTGGGGGTCAAGGTGGTGGCGGACGTCAACGAGGCGCTGGCCCATATGCGCGAGCACAACGCCGGCCACTCCGATGCCATCCTGACCAACTCCCTCGCCAATGCCGAGCGTTTCGTCAACGGGGCCGGTTCGGCGGCGGTCTATGTCAACGCCTCCACCCGCTTCACCGACGGCGGCCAGTTTGGCCTCGGGGCCGAGGTGGCGGTCTCGACCCAGATGCTTCACGCCCGTGGCCCCATGGGGCTGACCGAACTCACCAGCTACAAGTGGGTGGGGCAGGCGGATTATCTCAGCCGTGCCTGATCCAGGCACGCTCAGCAAGCAGGACAATGCCGACTCAGGTCGGCATTTTTGTGCTTTTTTATTGCTCGTAATCAATGGCTTGCATATAACTATCCAGCAGGATGCGGTGTCACCCGGGGCATCAGGCCAGCGACAGCAAGGGGAGCAACTTCAAGGGATGAAGGGACAGGATAGGAGTGCGTGGTGGGGCAGCCTCTGGCTGAGCCTGCCACTGCTGCTGGGGGCGCTCTGTTTTAGCGGCGCCAGCCACGCCAGCTGGGACCAGGATCTCTATCGTCAGCTCGAGCTGGCCGGCAAGCTCGACAGCCGCGTGTTTCGCAAGGCCCTGGACGGTTACCAGAGCGTGCGCCACAAGCGAAAACCCATTCTCACCATCATCGACTACAGCAAGCCCTCGACCATGCGCCGGCTGTTCGTCATCGACGTCAAGCGCCACAAGCTGCTCTACCACACCTGGGTCAGCCACGGCCGCAATTCGGGGGAGCTGGCCGCCCGCCAGTTCTCCAATCAGATGAATTCCCGGCAAAGTTCCCTGGGGGTCTACCGCACCGCCGAGACCTATCAGGGCAAGCACGGTTACTCCCTGCGTCTCGACGGCCTCAGTCCCGGCAAGAACAGCAATGCCCGCAAGCGCGCCATCGTGGTGCACGGGGCGGATTATGCCAGCCCCAGGCATCTGCAGAAGTTTGACAAGCTGGGGCGCAGCTGGGGATGCCCGGCCCTGCCAAGGGAGCAGTCCAGGGCCATTATCGACACCATCAAGGGAGGGAGCGTCATCTATGCCCATGGCTGAGACCCTGCCCGCGAGCCTGCTGCGAGGGCGTCACCAGGACTGGTGGGCGGCGTTCTACCTTGCCGACGACCTCTCGTTATCCCTCGTGCACCGGTTCTGAGATGAGCATCCCATGGCAATGAACAGCAAAAAGGCCAGCATATGCTGGCCTTGGCGCATCAGGCGGGGATTATTTGCGGACCACCAGCACAGGGCAGGCAGCGTGGCGCACCACGGATTCCGCCACGCTGCCCACCAGCAGGTGGGTGATGCCGGAGCGGCCATGGCTGCCCATGACCACGAGATCCACCTTGTCTTCCTTCGCCTGGAGGACGATTTCATCGGCGGCGCGGCCAAAACGGACCTCGAATTTGGCCGGAATGGGCAGGCAGGCGACCAGTTCCTTGAGCTGACACTTGGCCTGGCGTTCCATCTCGTGGGTGATCTCGATGGCCGTCATGTGCAGGATCTTGTAGCTGTCGAAGCCGTGCAGCTGATCCACCACGTGGACCAGTTTGAGCTCGGCCTGGTGGGTGTTGGCCATGAAGACGGCGTAGTCGAGTACCGCTCTGGACATCTCGGAGAAATCGACGGGGCAGAGCAGGGATTTGATGGTTGGCATGAGAATCTCCCCTCAAGTTGGGCTACTAATGAATCTTGTTTGCCATGATACGCTGTGGGGCGACAATAACCCTCGACCCGCTCGCAAAATGGGGAAAATGTCGGCCGGGACTCTGTTTTTCTATGCTATCTGTATGCCTGAACGGGCCGTCCGGCGGTGAGCATCTGCCGAGTGCCATATCACTGAGGATAATCATGGTTCGTCTTTTTCTGTTCTGTTGCCTGCTGATCACCTCGTTCGTGCGGGCAGACACCATACACGTCTATTGCGACGACTGGCCCGGCTTCTGTCACCGGGACGGCAAGGGGGTCTATCTGGATGTGGTTCGAGCCATCTATGAACCCCTGGGGCACGAGGTGAAGCTTCACATGGTGCCTTACAAACGGGCACTGGCGGTGGTGTCGCAAAAGGAGGGGGACATGGCGATGGGGGTCTATCGGGGAGAGGTGCCCGGGGTCCATCAGCCCGACTACCCCTACTCGGCGGACTACGTGAGCGTGGTGATGCAAAAGCGCTGGCTGCCGCACTGGGCAGGGGAGCACAGCCTCAAGGAGCAGGAGGTGCTCTGGCTGAGGGGGTGGGCCTTTGACAAGTTCATCCCGGAGCCGATGCGCTGGTTCGAGATAGACAGCCACGAGATGGCGCTGCAATTGCTGATCAAGGGGCGTTACCGCTACTACCTGACCGACGGCGCCCTCTACCCCGAAGGCTCCCTTCCCCCCGAGCTGGTACAGGTATTCCTGCGCTGGATCCCGACCTACCCCATCTTCGCCGATACCCCGAAGGGCAGGCAGTTGCACGGGCTCTGGGATCCCGGCATGCGCACCCTGATAAGGCAGGGCAAGCTGGCGGAGATCTATCGGCAGAACAAGCTCTACGACTACTACCAGGACTTTCTCAGGGAGCAGGTGGTGCGGGCGAACAAGCCACAGCCCTAGCTGTCGGGCCTGATGCCGTCATCGGGCCCCTCTTGTCCTGCCTCAGCCCAACCGGTCATAAAGGATGACGTTGACCGAGGCGGTGAGGTGCATGCAGCCTGTCGGTCTGGCCACATAGATAACGTCTTGTCCTGCCTCAGCCTTTGGCTCTGAGCGTCTTGGCCAACCGGTCATAGAGGATGACGTTGACCGAGGCGGCCAGGTTCATGCAACCCTGAGTCGGCACATAGATGACCTCCTTCACCGCCGCGAAGCGGGCGGGTTCCAGGGTGCCATCCTCCGGGCCGAAGATGTAGAAGGCTCTCTCGGGGTGCACGTAATCCGGCAGGGGCGTGGCCCCCTCGATCAAATCCACCAGCACTGGGGTGCAGCCCTCGGGCACGAAGTCCAGCAGCTCCTCGACCCCGAGCAGGGGGATCTTCTCCACCATCTGCTTGGTGTCGGTGACAAAACGGCGTGCCAGCTCGAAGCGCTGCCCCGTGTAGTAGACCTCGTCCGCCCCGTAGCAGCCGGCGGCCCGCATCACGGCACCCACGTTCTCCGGGGATTTGGGATTGACCAGCCCGATGGCGCAATAGCGCCCTCTCTCCCGGGCATCTGCCCGGTGCTGCCCGGCAGCGCCTTCATCTGACACTTTCATCTCTCTCTCCTGTGTGGCGGCGCATTATACCCCCGGTGGGCCCCTTGCCCAGCGTGCGGGGCGGATTCCCGCAAGGCGGGCCCAACAAGGGGGCGGCTGCACCGTGGCGGCGCAGCCAGACACCCTGATGCGCAATGGCGGCGCCCCTTGCATCCTGGCGCGGGGTTTGCAGTCACTTCCCCATACAAGACGATGAGGCATCCGGACAAAGGCGTCCGTCCCCGCAGGGGGGCGGACGCTTTTTTTATGGGCCCCTCGTCAGACACATGACAAGGAGCAAGGGAATGAAGACCACCTGTGCCTATTGCGGAGTGGGGTGCGGCATCCGGCTGAGCCGGGAGGGTGACAACTGGCAGTTGCAGGGGGATGAGCAGCATCCGGCCAACGGCGGCGCCCTGTGCGTCAAGGGGGCCAGCCTGCTGGAGAGCCTGGCCTTTCCCGACCGCCTGCTCTATCCGCGCTGGATGGGGCAGCGCATCGGCTGGGAGGAGGCCCTGGACACCCTGGCGGAGCGTTTTGCCGCCATCCTGGCCGAGTCCGGGCCGGATGCCATCGGCATCTATCTGTCGGGCCAGCTCACCACCGAGGATTACTACGTCGCCAACAAGCTGATGAAGGGGTATCTGGGCAGCGCCAACGTGGACACCAACTCCCGGCTCTGCATGTCGTCGGCGGTGGTGGCCCACCAGCGCGCCTTCGGGGAGGATCTGGTGCCCGCCTGCTACGAGGATCTCGAGCTCGCCGATCTGGTGGTGCTCACCGGTGCCAACACCGCCTGGACCCATCCCGTGCTGTTTCGCCGCCTGCAGCAGGCCAGGGCGCGGCGCCCCGAGCTCAAGCTGGTGGTGCTGGATCCCCGCCGCACCATGACGGCGGAGCAGGGGGATCTGCACCTGGCGCTCAAACCCGGCAGCGACGTGACGCTCTGGAACGGCCTGTGCCGTTACCTGCTCGATGTCGATGGCTGGGACAAGGCCTATGTGGCGCAGCACGTGAGCGGCTTCGAGGCGTTGGCGGCGGCGCTGGACGATCCGGCCTGGCAGTTGGACGAGGTGGCCCGCAGCTGCGGCCTCTCCCGCAGCGATCTGATCGGTTTCTACCAGCTCTTTGCCCGTACCCCCAAGACCGTCACCCTGTTCTGCCAGGGGATCAACCAGTCCAACCAGGGGGTGGACAAGGCCAACGCCATCATCAACGCCCACCTGATGTGCGGTCGCATCGGCAAGCCGGGGGCGGCTCCCTTCTCCATGACGGGGCAACCCAACGCCATGGGCGGGCGCGAGGTGGGGGGGCTTGCAACCCAGCTCGCCGCCCACATGGGCTTTGGCGAGGCCGAGTGCGATCGGGTACAGCGCTTCTGGGGAAGTCCGACCATGGTGCGCGGGCCGGGGCACAAGGCCGTCGAGCTGTTCGAGGCGGTGCACCGGGGGGAGATCCGCGCGCTCTGGGTGCTCGGCACCAACCCGGCCGTCTCCCTGCCGGACGGCAACCGGGTGCGCGAGGCCCTGAGCCGCTGCGAGCTGCTGGTGGTCTCCGAGGTGACCGCCAACACCGACACGGCGCGCCTCGCCCACCTGCTGTTGCCTGCCGCCGCCTGGGGAGAGAAGAGCGGGACCGTCACCAACTCCGAGCGCACCATCAGCCGCCAGCGCGCCTTCCTGCCCCTGCCGGGGGAGGCCAGGCCCGACTGGTGGGCCCTGACCCGGCTCGCCCGTCGGCTCGGCTTTGGCGAGGGGTTCGCATATGAGCACGAGCACGAGATCTTCTGCGAGCATGCCGCCCTCTCCGGGTTTGAGAACGACGGATCCCGCCAGTTCGACATCTCCGGGCTGGCGGGTCTCACCCGTGCCGAATTCGAGGCCCTTTCTCCCCTGCGCTGGCCCGTCAACGCTGACTGGCCCCAGGGGAGGGCCCGCCTGTTCGAGGATGGGCGCTTTGCCACCCCGGATGGCCGGGCCCGCCTGCTGGCCCTGGCCCAGCGCTTCCCCGAGCAGCCAGAAACGCTCCCGCTTGCAGGGGCTGTCTCCCTGCTCCTCAACAGTGGCCGCCTGCGGGATCAGTGGCACACCATGACCCGCACCGGCCACGTGCCCCGGTTGCAGGAGGCCGAGCCCTGGCCCAGGGTGCGAATGGGGGCCGCCAGCCTGCTGGCGCTTGGCGTGAAGGAGGGGGATATGGTGCGCCTTTGCAACGGGCTCGGGGAGGCGCTGCTGCTGGTGGGGCTGGATGAGGGGCTCAGGGAGGGGGAGGCCTTTCTGCCCATGCACTGGACCGACAGCCAGTGCAGCCAGGGGGCGGTCAACCGCCTCATCGCCCCCGTGGTGGATCCCCTTTCCGGCCAGCCGATGTTCAAACAGGGGCGGGTGCAGGCCAGGGCGCAGCTCACCCGCTGGCAAGGGCTCTGGTGTGGCCGGGGTGAGTGGCGCGAGCCGGTGGACTGGTGGGCCAGGCGCCCCCTGCCCGAGGGTAACTGCACCCTGCTGGCCTCCTGGTCAGAGAGCACAGAGAGCCTGTGGCAACGGCTGGGGGCCGAGGGGCACTGGCTCAGGCTGCCCATGAAGGAGGGGTGGCTGGCCGTGGCCCTGGCAGGGGATCGCATCGAGGGCATCTTGCTGGTGGGGGGGCGGCGCCCGGACATCAAGGTCGACCTGCTGGCCAGTCTGCTCGGCACGCCGCTCCAGGCGGGGGCCCTGAGCCAGACCCTGAGCCAGGCCCTGGCCGGGGAGAGCCGGCTGGTCTGCTCCTGCCTGCGGGTCTCGGAGCAGCGCATCGTCGATGCTATCACCCGGCAGGGGGTGAGCGAGTTGGCGGGGCTGCAGGCCCTGCTCGGCTGTGGCAGCAACTGCGGCACCTGTCTGCCCGAAATCGACAAGCTGTTGATCAAACATGTTTTCCTGGCATCCGCTTAGTGCGGTGCCAGGACACAAGGAGCCTGAGATGAGCCAAATCAGTCTGGTGGGAGCGGGCCCCGGGCCCCTCGAATTGTTGACCCTGCGCGCCCTGCACCGTCTGGAGGCGGCAGAGGTCGTGGTCTATGACCGCCTGGTGGGGAGCGAGATCCTGGCCCGCATTCCCCACGGGGCGGCCCGCTTCGACGTGGGCAAGCGCTGCGGTGAGCCGAGCCCGACCCAGGAGGAGATCAACGCCCTGCTGCTGGCCCTGGCCCGCACGGGCAAGCGGGTGGTGCGCCTCAAGGGAGGGGATCCCCTGGTGTTCGGGCGCGGTGGCGAGGAGGCGCTGCACCTGGCCCGGCACGGCATCGAGGCCGAGCTGGTGCCGGGGATCACGGCGGCCCTGGGCTGCGCCGCCAGCAGCTTCATTCCCCTGACCCACAGGGGGCTGGCCCGCTCCCTGACCCTGGTGACGGGGCACCTGATGGACGAGCGCGACTATCAGGGCTGGCAGGGGCTGACCCGGGCGGGCCACACCCTGGTGTTCTACATGGGGCTGGAGCGGGCGGCCCGCATTCGGGAAGGGATGTTGAGGGCGGGGGCCCCGGGCGCGCTGCCGGTGGCCCTGGTGGTGGCTGGCTGCAGCCCCCGCCAGCAGGTGCACGAGGCCACGCTCGATGGCCTGGAGCAGGCCGCCCGTGCCCTGCTGGGCCAGAGCCCGGTGCTGATCATCATGGGGGAGGTGGTGCGGCTGCGCGCCGAGCTGCAGGGGCTGCTGACGGAGGCCCTGGAACGGGTCGCCTGAGGGGCGATTGTCCCTCTACCCCCACTACCTCCTGATAGATAAAAAGGAGGTAGATTCAAAGAGTTGGCCTTCATGTTGCGGCATTTTCGCCAGACAGAACGCGATCGTCGCCGACAAGGAGCGCCATGACCACTTTTTCCACCCGGGGCCAGGACGGCCCCGCTTCCCGGCTGTTGATCCACGCCGATGACCCGGGCCAGGCGAACCGCCTGGCCCTGCTGGTCAGTCACTACGGCCATCAGCCCGGGATCCTCGATACCCGCCAGTTGCTGACGCCGACGCAGAGGGGGGATGCCCTGCTCGTCAGTTGCCGCCAGTTCAGCGCCGAGGTACGCCTTGGCCTCTCCCTTTGGCCCGACATGCCGCGCCTCTTGTTCTGCGAGCGGCTGGGGGGCGATACCCAGCTCGCCCTGTTGCAGCAGGGGGTGTTGCTGGTGCCCCACCCTTGCGGCGAGCGTGAGCCGGTGGAGCAGTGGCTGCGTCTGGCCCGCAGTCAGCTCGCCATGGTGCAGGCCCTGATGCAGACCGAGAGCGAGCTGCGCCAGAAGCTGGAGGATAGGCGGCTCATCGAGCAGGCCAAGGGACGCCTGATGCGCCATCAGGGGCTGGACGAGGACGAGGCCTATCGCCTGATGCGCAGCACCGCCATGAGCCGTCACCTGAGCCTGGGTGAGCTGGCGCGGCAACTGCTGCAGGCTTTGCCCGCCTGAGCGCTCCCGTGGCCAACCGTTTTGGTGCAACTGCGCCTAATTGAGGCAAATTTGAGGGAGGATCAGGGCTCCACAGGCCGCAAAGGGCCGCCTGATGCACCCTGGACGAGCTGGCACGGAAAGTGAATAACAAAAACACGATAGCAATGAAGTAATGATGCGCAGTGAGGGGCCGGTCAGGTCACTCACCCGCAACAGGGCAAAGAAGCCCCGCCGATCCCGGATCGGCGGGGCTTTTTTTGGTCGCGACGCACCTTGGGTCGCAGCGCTGCAACGAGGTGGCACTGCGATTCCAGGCAGCCTGGCGCCATGGCCCTGACCCGGAACCGAGGGAGGAGATGCAATGAACGGACGACAAGGATGTGCGGGGCTGCTGCTGGCGGCGCTGCCGGTGCTGGCACTGGGAGCCCCGGAGCAGGAGGAGCTCAGGCTCGGCTTCATCAAGCTGACCGACATGGCGCCGCTGGCGGTGGCCTACGAGCGGGGCTATTTCGAGGATGAGGGACTCTACGTCACCCTCGAAGCCCAGGCGAACTGGAAGATCCTGCTGGATCGGGTGATAGACGGCGAGCTGGACGGTGCCCAGATGCTGGCGGGCCAGCCCCTGGCGGCCCACATCGGCATCGGCACCCAGGCCGAGCTGGTGACGGCGTTCGCCATGGATCTCAACGGCAACGCCATCACGGTGGCCAACAGCGTCTGGGCTGCCATGGCGCCCCAGTTGCCCAGGCCGCAGGCGGGCCAGGTGCCACCCCCGGTGAGCGCCGCCGCCCTCAAGCCCGTGGTGGCGGAATATCGTCAGGAGGGCAAGCCCTTCAACATGGGGATGGTCTTCCCCGTCTCCCCCCACAACTACGAGCTGAGGTACTGGCTGGCGGCAGGCGGCCTGCACCCCGGTTTCTATGCGCCCAAGCTTGGGGACAACTCGGGCCAGCGCCAGGCGGACGTGCTGCTGTCGGTGACACCGCCGCCCCAGATGCCCGCCACCCTGGAGGCGGGCACTATCGCCGGCTACAGCGTGGGTGAGCCCTGGAACCAGCAGGCGGTCGCCAGGGGCATAGGGGTGCCCGTCATCACGGATAACGAGATCTGGCGCAACAACCCGGAGAAGGTGTTCGGCGTCACCCGGCAGTGGGCCGAGCGTCACCCCAACACCCATGTGCGGCTGGTGAAGGCGCTGCTGCGGGCGGCCTGGTGGCTGGATGCAGACGACAACGGCAACCGGCGCGCGGCGGCCAAGCTGCTGGCCAAACCCGAGTACGTGGGGGCGGACGAGCAGGTGATCGCGAACTCCATGACGGGCACCTTCGAGTACGCCAGGGGAGACAAGCGTCAGGTGCCGGATTTCAACGTCTTCTTCCGCCACCACGCCACCTATCCCTACTACTCCGACGCCATCTGGTACCTGACCCAGATGCGGCGCTGGGGCCAGATCCCCGAAGCCAGACCGGACGCCTGGTTCGAGCAGGTGGCCAAGGCCGTCTATCAACCGGATGTCTATCGCCAGGCCGCCGAGGCCCTCATCGCCGAGGGCAAGCTCAAGGCCAGTGACTTCCCGGACTTTGCCAGCGAGCAGGGCTATCGCGGCCCCCAGGATGGCTTCATCGACGGCCTCATCTACGACGGCCGCCACCCCAACGCCTACCTGCAACAGTTCGCCATCGGCCTCAAGGGCGATGAGCGGGTGCAATGAGCAAGGAGATCCCGATGAAACGACACACATGGCCCCTCATCCATTTAAAAGCCATCAACTGGAAAATCATGGTGCAGCCCCTGCTCGGCGTGCTGCTCTTCCTCGGCCTCTGGCAGTGGGGGGCGAGCCAGGTGCAGACCAGTCTGGGCACCCTGCCGGGGCCGCTCGCCACCGCCAGCCAGCTCTGGTCCCTCGGGCAGGAGCATCTGCAGGAGCGGGAGAAGGCGGCGGCCTTCCTCGAACGCCAGCAGGTGCGCAATGCGGCAAGGCTGGCGGAGGATCCGGCGGCCGAGGTGAAGCTGCGCCCCTACACAGGGCGCCCCACCTTCTTCGATCAGATAGCCACCAGCCTGCTCACCGTGCTGTGCGGCTTCGCGCTGGCGACCCTGATCGCCATTCCGTGCGGGGTGCTGCTCGGCATGAATCAGGGGCTCTATCGCGCAGCCAACCCGGTGATCCAGCTGCTCAAGCCGGTCTCCCCCCTGGCCTGGCTGCCCCTCATCACCCTGGTGGTGAGCGCCCTCTACGCCAATCCTGCCCCCTGGCTTGCCAAGTCCTTCCTCACCTCGGCCCTGACGGTGACCCTCTGCTCCCTCTGGCCGACCCTGATCAACACGGCGGTGGGGGTGGCGGGGCTGGATGGGGATCTGCACAACGTCAGCCGAGTGCTGCGCCTCTCTTTTGTGACCCACGTGCGGCGCATCGTGCTGCCCGGGGCCCTGCCCATGATCTTCACCGGGCTGCGGCTCTCCCTGGGGGTGGCCTGGATGGTGCTGATCGCGGCGGAGATGCTGGCCCAGAACCCGGGGCTCGGCAAGTTCGTGTGGGACGAGTTCCAGAGCGGCGGCTCTGCGTCTCTGGCCCGCATCATGGTGGCGGTGATCACCATAGGCCTCATCGGCTGCGCCCTGGACAGGGGCATGCTGGCCCTGCAGCAGTGGTTGTCCTGGGACAAGCGCCAGGTGCTGCGTTAATCACATTTCTATTCAGGCAGGAGAAGAGCCAATGAAGAGTTATCTGGAGATAAGCGACGTCGGCATCTCGTTCGAGACGGAGCAGGGCAGCTTCGAGGCCTTGAGCCGGGTCAACCTGCGCATCGAGAAGGGGGAGTTCGTCTCCCTCATCGGTCACTCGGGCTGCGGCAAGAGCACGGTGCTCAACCTGGTGGCCGGGCTGCTGGAGCCGACCCTGGGGGGCATCATTCTCGATGGTCGCGAGGTGGCGGGCCCGGGGCCCGAGCGGGCCATGGTGTTCCAGAACCACGCCCTGCTGCCCTGGCTCAGCGTCCAGCAGAACGTGGCGCTGGCGGTGGCCCAGGTGGAGTCTGACAAGCGGGCGGTGGCGGAGCGGGTGGACTACTACCTCTCCCTGGTGCAGATGGATCACGCCAGCCAGAAGATGCCCCACGAGCTGTCGGGGGGGATGAAGCAGCGGGTCGGCATCGCCCGCGCCCTCTCGCTCTCCCCCAAGGTGCTGCTGATGGACGAGCCGTTCGGCGCCCTCGATGCCCTGACCCGGGCCCATCTGCAGGACGCGCTGATGGCGATCCAGGCGGAGCTTGGCAACACCGTCATCATGATCACCCACGACGTGGACGAGGCGGTGCTGCTCTCCGATCGCATCGTCATGATGACCAATGGCCCCAGCGCTACCGTCGGGGAGATCCTGACCGTGGACCTGCCAAGGCCCAGAGACAGGGTCGCCCTGGCGGACGATCCCCACTACCACAAGCTGCGCCAGCAGGTGCTGCGCTTCCTCTACGAGAAGCAACGCAAGGTGACCCCCCTCAAGGCAGCCGGGCAGGTGCGCAGCAAGCTGCGCGCCTGAGCCCGCCGGATTCAAGGAAGAGAGACATGACTGACAAAGAGCAACAGTGGGTGACAGGGGGCGGCATGGGCCTGCTCGGTCGCCAGAACAGTGGTTCCGCCGACACGGCCGACAAGCAACGGCTGCTGGTGGTGGGCAACGGCATGGTGGGTCACCACTTCGTCGAGCAGCTGGTGGCGGCCGGTGGCCTGAGCCGGTTCGAGGTGACGGTATTTGGCGCCGAGCCTGACGCCGCCTACGACAGGGTGCACCTCTCCGAGGTATTCGGCGGCAAGGCGCCCCAGGCCCTGCGCATGGCGGATCCCGCCTGGTATGAGGAGAGCGGCATTGCGCTGCGGCTGGGGGCCGAGGTGGAGGTGCTCGACCGGGCGGCCCGCACCCTGACGCTGGCCAACGGCGAGCAGTTCCCTTACGACCGTCTGGTGCTGGCGACCGGCTCCGTGCCCTTCGTGCCCCCCATCCCCGGCCATCAGCGAGAGGGCTGCTTCGTCTATCGCACCCTGGGAGATCTTGCCGCTATCCGCGATGCCTGCGCCCAGGCCCGCAGCGGCGTGGTCATCGGTGGCGGCCTGCTGGGGCTGGAGGCGGCCAACGCCCTGCGCCTGCTCGGGCTCAAGACCCAGGTGGTGGAGTTCGCCCCCAGACTGATGCCGGTGCAGCTCGACGAGAGCGGCGGCGCCGTGCTGCGCGACAAGATCCAGGCCCTCGGGGTCGAGGTGCTGGTGGAGAAGGCCACCGAGTGCATCGAGCAGGGGGAGCAGGCCCGTCATCGCCTGCGTTTCAAGGACGGCACTCACATTGAGACCGACGTGCTGCTGTTCTCGGCGGGGATCCGCCCCGCCGATACCCTGGCCCGGCAATCCGGGCTAGAGGTCGGGGAGCGCGGCGGCATCTGCATCGACGACGGCTGCCACAGTTCGGATCCCGCCATCCTCGCCATCGGCGAGTGCGCGCTCTGGCAGGGGCGCATCTTCGGCCTGGTGGCTCCCGGCTACCAGATGGCCCGGGCCGCCGTGGCCAGCCTGTGTGGCGGCGAGACCCGCTTTATCGGGGCCGACATGTCCACCAAGCTCAAGCTGATGGGGGTGGACGTGGGCTCCATCGGCGATGCCCACGCCAGCACCGCCGGCGCCCAGGAGTTGCTGCTGCTGGACAGGGCCAACGGCATCTACAAGAAGCTGGTGACCGACGGCGAGGGCAATCGCCTGCTCGGCGCCATCCTGGTGGGGGACGGGGCCGATTACGAGCGGCTGCTGCAGTACTACCAGAACGGGGTGGCGCTGCCCCAGCCGCCGCTCTCCCTGCTGGTGGGGGAGGTCGGGGCCGCTCCCGCGCCCCTGGTGCTGCCGGACAGCGCCATCCTCTGCTCCTGCCACAACGTGAGCAAGGGGGACGTGGTGGCCGCCGTTCGGGCGGGCAATCACGAGCTGTCGGCGGTGAAGAGCTGTACCAAGGCCGGCACGGGTTGCGGCGGTTGCAGCAACCTGCTCAAGCAGGTGGTGGATCAGACCCTGGCGGACCTTGGCGTCGAGGCGGACAAGGGGTTGTGCGAGCACTTCGCCTACGGCCGTCAGGAGCTCTATCACCTGGCCCGGGTGGGCGAGCTGAAGAGCTTCGAGGCGCTGCGGGACAAGCACGGCCAGGGGTTGGGGTGCGACATCTGCAAGCCGACGGTGGCCTCCATCCTGGCGTCCCTTTGGAACGAGCACGTGCTGGAGAAGCCCCACCGCGCGTTGCAGGATACCAACGACGCCTTCCTTGCGAACCTGCAAAAGGACGGCACCTATTCGGTGGTGCCGCGCATCCCGGGGGGGGAGATCACCCCGGAGGGGCTCATCACCATAGGGGAGGTGGCGCGCAAGTACGGCCTCTACACCAAGATCACCGGCGGACAGCGCATCGATCTCTTCGGCGCCCGGGTCGACCAGCTGCCCGCCATCTGGGGCGAGCTGGTGGCAGCGGGCTTTGAGACCGGTCAGGCCTACGGCAAGTCGGTGCGCACCGTGAAGTCCTGCGTGGGTTCCACCTGGTGTCGTTACGGGGTGCAGGACTCCATGACCCTGACCCAGACCCTGGAACACCGCTACAAGGGGCTGCGGGCACCACACAAGTTGAAGTTTGCGGTCTCAGGCTGCACCCGGGAGTGCGCCGAGGCCCAGAGCAAGGACATAGGCGTCATCGCCACCGAGCGGGGCTGGAACCTCTATGTGTGTGGCAACGGCGGCATGCGGCCGCGCCACGCGGACCTCTTTGCCACGGATCTCGACGAGCAGACCCTGATCCGCTACATCGACCGGCTGCTGATGTTCTATGTGCGCACCGGGGACAGGCTGCAACGTACCTCGGTCTGGATGGAGAACATGGAAGGGGGGCTCGACTATCTCAGGTCGGTGATCATCGAGGACAGGCTCGGCATCGGTGCCGAGCTGGAGGCCATGATGGAGGGGATAGTCGGCACCTGGCAGTGCGAGTGGAAGAGCACATTGGCGGATCCGGACAAGCTCAAGCTGTTCGAGGCCTTCGTCAACCGGCCCGAGGACGAGACGCCGCCGCGCCGTGAGGAGCGGGGGCAATGGGTGCCGGATATCGCTATCAAGGAGGTGGTATGAGCGGGGGCAGCGGGTTGCACGCCCGCCATCAGTATCAAGGAGGTGGTATGAAGGATGACAAGGACGATGCACAGCTCTCCGGGCAGTGGCACCGGGTGTGCGAGCTGGCGGCGCTGCCGGAGCAGGCCGGGCGCAGCGCCTGGCTGGAGGGGCGGGTACTGGCGCTGTTTCGCCTCGGGGAGCATGTCTATGCCCTGGACGGGGTGGACCCCCTGGCCGGCGTCGCCGTGCTCGGGCGTGGCCTGGTGGGGGATGCCGGTGGGGAGCCCGTGGTCGCCTCGCCGCTGTACAAGCAGCGCTACGCCCTGATGGACGGTCGCTGTCTGGACGATCCTGCCCTGAGCGTCGCCTGCTGGCCGGTGCGGCTGGAGGGGAGCGAGGTCTGGGTACAGCTGGGGTGAGTGTCCCATCTGAAAACCATGTTGTGATCGCCGGGCACTGCCCGGTGATTTTTTGTGCGCGACCCGACATTTCTTGTACGAGAGGATGGCGGGAAAACGTTTTTCGAAAATAATGGACAAACGTTTGTAACTGGATGTTTGTCTATGACGGAACGTGAGCAAGAGATCCTCGCCCTGCTGCGCCAGGATCCCATGATTGCCCAGCAGGAGCTGGCGGACAGGCTCGGCATCAGCCGCTCCGCGCTGGCGAGCCACATCTCCAGCCTGATGCGCCAGGGCTATGTGCAGGGGCGCGGCTATGTGCTGCGCGAAGGCCCCTACGCCGTGGTGATAGGCGGCGCCAACATGGATATCTGTGGCAGCAGCCACGACAACCTGCGCATCGGGGATTCCAACCCGGGCCGGGTGCGCACCTCCGCCGGCGGGGTAGGGCGCAACATCGCCGAGAACCTGGCGCGCCTTGGCACCGACACCCGGCTGCTGACTGCGGTGGGCAACGATCAATACGGCCACCACCTGCTGGAGGTGAGCCAGCGCGCCGGGGTCGACGTGCGCCAGGTGCTGGTACTGGAGGGTCAATCGACCTCCTGCTACCTCAGCCTGCACGATGGCAGCGGCGAGATGAGCTGCGCCGTCAACGACATGGGGATCATCGAGCAGCTCACCCCGGCCCGGCTCACCCCCCTGAGCGGTTTTCTTGGCGCGGCCCGGCTCTGGGTGCTCGACACCAACCTCGCCACCCACACCCTGGACTGGCTGTTCGAGCGCCAGGGGGAGCACATCATCTTCGTGGACACCGTGTCGGTGGCCAAGGTGGAGAAGATCCGCCCCTGGCTGCACCGCATCCACACCCTCAAACCCAATCGCACCGAGGCGGAGCAGCTGTGCGGCTTCACCATCGGCGGCCCCGACACCTGGCCCATGGCGGCGGCCTGGTTCCACCGCGCCGGGGTGCAGCGGCTCTTCCTGAGCCTCGGCGATCAGGGGATCTTCTATAGCGACGGGGCCTGCCAGGGCCATCTGCCCGTGCTCGGCAGCCCGGTCGTCAACGTGACCGGCGGCGGCGATGCCTTCATGGCAGGGCTGGCCCACGCCTGGTTGCAGGAGCAGGGCATCATGGAGACAACCCGGTTCGCCCTCGGTTGCGCCGCCCTCACCGTCAATTGTTCCGATACCGTCTTTTCCGGCCTATCCAAGGCCGCCGTTGAACGCATGCTGGAGGAGTACCCATGTTGAACGCTTACCTCGATATCCAACCTGAAGTTGCCGCCGCGCTGGCCGCCGGCAAGCCGGTGGTGGCCCTGGAGTCCACCATCATCTCCCACGGCATGCCCTATCCCCAGAACGTGGAGACGGCGCGCCAGGTGGAGCAGGTGGTGCGGGACAACGGCGCCGTGCCGGCCACCATCGCCATCATCGATGGCCGCCTCAAGGTGGGTCTGGATGCGGGGGCCCTGGAGGCGCTGGGCCGTGCCGGGCACGCCGCCACCAAGTGCAGCCGTCGCGACATCCCCTTCGTGCTGGCCAACAAGGGGCTGGGGGCGACCACGGTAGCCTCCACCATGATAGTGGCCGCCATGGCCGGGATCCGGGTGTTCGCCACCGGCGGCATCGGCGGCGTGCATCGCGGCGCCCAGGAGACCTTCGACATCTCCGCTGACCTGCAGGAATTTGCCCAGACCCCGGTGGCCGTGGTCTGCGCCGGCGCCAAGTCGATCCTCGACATCGGTCTGACCCTGGAGTACCTGGAGACCCAGGGGGTGCCGGTGATCGGCTACCAGACCGAGGAGCTGCCCGCCTTCTACACCCGGGAGAGCGGCTTCAAGGTGGATTACCGCCTGGAGAGCCCGGCGGCGATCGCGCAGGCGCTGCGTCTGAAGTGGGAGCTGGGGCTGGCCGGGGGCGCCGTGGTGGCCAACCCGATCCCGACCCAGTTTGCCATGCCCAAGGCCGACATCGACGCCGCCATTGCCCAGGCACTGCGTGAGGCGGACGAGCAGGGGGTCAAGGGCAAGGAGTCCACCCCCTTCCTGCTGGCCCGGGTGTGCGAGCTGACCGGTGGCAACTCCCTGGCGGCCAATATCCAGTTGGTGCTGAACAACGCCGCGCTGGGGGCGCGCATCGCTGCCAGCCTGTGATCGGTCGTCCGGGTGTGCGAGCTGACCGGTGGCAACTCCCTGGCAGTTAATAGCCAGCGGGTGCTGAACAGCACTGCTCTGGGGGCAAAGATTGCCGCCAGCCTGTAAACACCTTTGCGAAAGATGCAAAAGAGGGCCAACAGGCCCTCTTTTTATTGCGCGAATCGGTGAGATAACCCCCTTATTCCAGCACCAGTCGCCCGTTGAGAGGTTGGACGGGGCGGTTGTTGGGGTGGTGCATCACCGCCTTGAAGGCATCGATCTGGGCCTGGCTGGCTTGGACCGGCTCCTTCATCACCAGCCAGCGCACTCCTTCCGAGCAGGGTGGGGTGGTCAGGGACCCGCTGAAGCGGTAGTAGTCGTGCTGGGCGGGCAGCAGTTGCTCTGCCGAGATGGGTTCCTTGAAGGCATGGATCTCCCCCGCCTTGGCTGGCAACACCTGCCAGGCCTGGCTCAGGGCCCCATTGGCCTGGCCCGGCTCGAACATCACGGCGACCACCGCCAGCTCCCCCTTGTCATTGGCATGGACCAGGTGACCCTCCAGGGGGTAGGACCTGCCTTCGATGAGGTTTTCGCTGGGGGCGTGGAAGTGGAACTGCTTGAGCTCGAAGTGCATGCCGTCGAGCTCAAGGGTGCTGCCGGGGACATAGTTGACCTGCACCGTGTGGCCGTTGTTGACCAGCGTCTTGCCACCCGCCTGATAGTGGAACTGCAGGGGGGCCAGATCGGCCTTCACCAGACCCGAGAGGTTGACCGGCGACTGGTTGCTGCCGGCACACTGGCCATATTCCGGGGTCAGGCTGGCCCATTTCGCCGGGCCGGCCTCGCCGCTGTATTCCCAGTGTGTGGTGGCGGCAAAGGCGGCAGGGCAGAGCAGCAGGGCGCCAGCCAGCAGGGACTTTTTCATCATGCATCCTTATCCTGATTGAAAAGCACGGCCATTCCTGGCCTTCCGGCAGGAAGGCCTCATCAATGGCATCGTTGGAAACGCAGGGTACACGGTGCCAGACCGGATTAATTGTTATGAAAGGTCTGTCGTCATCGTTATTTGAAGCGTGGCATGAGGCGGCGCCATGATGTATTCCGGCAACGGGGCACGCTTATTCATGAAGGAGAAATCCTGCGGGCATTTTCGCCATGAACGGCCCCCTTTCATGGCGCCCCAAATAGATGACGGGCTGATTCTAGAGGGCTTTTCATGGCTCCGTTTGATCTCGAGCAAACAAGCGCGGACTAATTATCGGGCTTGAGGATCCCTTATTTCGTTGGGATTTTTTCGATATTCCCTGACCCGGCCAGGGGCGTGCGTGGCGGGAGCCGGGCGCTGTGCTGACAGAGTACCTCGGTGTTGACCCCTTATCCCTCTGATCGTGCTGGAGAAATTCCCCCCTCAGCACAGTGACGGCGGGATGACAATCCCCCGGTTGGCGGCGCCTTGTTTGCGGTTTTGCCGTCCTCTTCACATTTCCGGATTGCTCGCTATTTGTGCGATTGCCTTACTCATCCGACCTGGTGTCAAATCACTCCGCCTAACACAAGGAGTGGCATAATAATGAATAATATCAATAAATTAGTTCTGGCTATCTGATTCACTCTCACCACTTTCCCGAGCCTGGCGGCGGGATTCCAGTGCGGGGAGCACGTCACCCAGGGGGTACCCGGTCAATCCAGTCAGCTGTTGTGCCGGGAGGGCTATGCCGCCGGGTACAACTACGACACCAAGGTCTCTGACTGGGTCTCTTACCGGATGACGGCCGCCAGCGCCCAGGGCCAGGTGCCGCGCAAGGATGCCTTCGCCGAGGACAAGGAGGTGCCGGTGCAGTTTCGCGCCACCCTGTCGGACTACAAGGGCTCGGGCTATGACCGCGGCCACCAGGCGCCGGCGGCGGACATGCGCTCCACCGCCAACACCATGAAGCAGAGCTTCCTGCTGACCAACATGACCCCGCAACTGCCGGCGCTCAACCAGGGGGCCTGGCGCATCCTGGAGGAGAAGACCCGGCAGTGGGCCATCACCTACAAGAGCGTGCAGGTGATCACCGGCCCCATCTTCACCCACTCCGATGGCGCCATCGGCAACGGCGTGACCGTGCCCCACGCCTACTACCGGGTGGTGATGGATCTGGCGGGCAAGCGGGCCATCGCCTTCATCCTGTCGCAAGAGAACGTCTCGGCCAGTCGGCTGGCGGACTATGTGGTGACGGTGGATGAGGTGGAGGAGCAGACCGGACTCGACTTCTTCACCGAGCTGCCGGATGAGCAGGAAGAGGCCATGGAGTCGCGGCTGTCGGCCATGTGGGGCGGTTAGCGCGTCCGGCAGGGGTAACGGGGGCCCAGGCCCCCGTTACCCACACGGCCTCCGGCCATTGTCATGGCCCCTGGTACAGGGCCAGTACAGCTTGGGTCTGGCATCGGGCCCTTATCATGACTCCTTTTTTCAGGAGGCATCATGTCAGCGCTGTTTTCCCTTTACTCCTTGTCCACTCTTGCCCGCGCGTTGCGCATCTGCGTACCCATGGCGCTGCTGGGGGCTGCTGTTCCCCCCGCCATGGCCGACGAGGATATCCGCTTGGGGCAGACCATTCTGCTCGGGGTCGGCGATCATCCCGCCATCATTCCCATGCTCGCCTGCCGGCCGACCAAATCCATCATGGTCAAGGCAGGACGGGAATTGACCCTGGAGCGGGTCAAGGTGTTTTATGGCAACGATCGCAGCAAGACCCTCTATTTCGACAAGGATCTGAAAGAGGATCAGGAGTCGGGGTGGCAATCCCTCGGCAGCCGGCTCTGCATCAAGCGGATCGAGGTGTACGGCAATTCGGAAGGGAGCAAGGCCGGGGTCAAGGTATACGGGCGCAAATGAGCAAAGGGCGGGGGAAATCCCCGCCCAGTGCTTATTTCTTCGGGCGGAACGGTTTGATGATGGCCTCGTCGCACTCGAGATAGGGCCCTTCCATCAGGTCGATGCAGTAGGGAATGGCGGGGAAGACCGCATCCAAGCACTCGCGGATCGATTTGGGCTTGCCCGGCAGGTTGACGATGAGCGAGCTGCCGCGCAGGCCGGCGGTCTGGCGCGACAGGATGGCGGTCGGCACGAACTTGAGGGACTCGGCCCGCATCAGCTCGCCAAAGCCCGGCATCATGCGATCGCACACCGCCTCGGTGGCCTCCGGGGTCACATCCCGCCTGGCCGGCCCTGTGCCCCCCGTGGTAACGACAAGGCAGCACTGCTCATCGTCCACCAGCCGAACCAGGGTCGCCTCAATCTGATCCTGCTCGTCGGGGATCACCTGATAGACGGGCTCCCATTCCGAGGTCAGGTAGGCGTTCAGGGTGTCGATGATGGCCTTGCCGGAGAGATCTTCGTAGATGCCTGCACTGGCGCGATCGCTGACGGTGACGATACCGATTCTTGCCTTGCTCATGGTCTGCCCTTGGTTGCCGTAATAAAGTGGTAAATAAAATAACATAATCAGTGAGATATGTTAAACCGCCGGATGAGGCAAGGGGAGGGCATTGAGCCTGGGGGAGAGTCGAATGAAAAACAATTTTGAGAAAAGTCCGTTAATAAGGAATAAGGCCGAGAAAAATGACGCTGAAATTTTATAAAAAAACTGACGCAGGCCGGATTCGGTTAATTTCATGAATCATAAGGAATAAATGATTTTTTCCGCCAACGATGCGCAATTCGTGCCAAAAACCGGACTCCTGTGGCTCGGCGGTGAATGGCCCAAAATCGCCACCATCCTATATAACCTTCCCTAGGGACAGTGAAATAGTGATGTGCCCGGCGTCGTTCCATTCTATGGGCGAGGTCCGGCCAGGAGGGTATATGGAGCTGCCTGATTTCGATACCCTGAAGTACTGGGCGCTGGCCGAGCCGGAGCGACTCGACGCGCTGCTGCACCAGCAGATAGAGACCCTGATCGCCCAGGTGGGGCCAGAGCGGCAACGTCGGTTGCGAGGTCTGCAATTTCGCATCGACTGCCAGCGCCGCCTGGCAAGAAACAACCTCGACAGCTGCATCCGGATAGCCAACATGATGCATGACTCCGTCTACGCCATGCGCCAGCACATTCTGGATCTGCAGAACGAATCTTGTCAGGAAATGGCAGAGCCCCCGCTGCCGGATAATGTGATAGCGTTTTCCAGTTATCTGAAACGGAAATAATTCACGGCCCTGTTCAAGAGATAAAAAAACAGGGTATTTATTAATTTGTTTCACCCCTTCTCAAACAAGTTGTTAAGCAAGTTGGGTGAATTGTTTTTTATTTGCTGCAAATATTCCCCGGGCGGCTGAATAATAGTGACCAGTGCCCGCAGTCCGATAGAGATGGATGAAGGTGTATTTATTTTGGGGTAATATCCAGACACATTTCATCTTGCTATGACTCAAAGGGATCATGAGAAGCATCACACCAGGAAGGGTGCTGTCGCGAGAGCAGCAGACGGAGATCACCCGGATCATCGTCAAGGCGGGCCAGATGCTGGCCCAGTTTGGGGCGGAGAGCCGCATCATCGAGCAGACCACGGTCCGCCTGGGCATGGCGCTCGGGCTGGAGAGCGTCGAGATGGCCATCTCTTCCAGCGCCATCGTCCTCACCAGCCTCTACCAGGGCAGTTGCGTCACCACCACCCGCCGGGTGCGGGAGCACGGCATCAACATGCAGGTGGTGTGCGAAATCCAGCGCATCTGCATCATGACGGAAAAGTCGCTTATCGGCGCGCGCGAGGTACGTCAGCGCCTCGAGGCCATCACGCCGTTCCACTATCACCCCTGGCTGGTGGTGCCCATGGTGGGGCTCTCCTGCGGTGCCTTCTGCCTGCTGTTTGGCGGTGACTGGCCCATCTTCCTGGTGACCTGCTGCTCGGCCTCGGTCGCCATGCGGGTGCGCCAGCTCATTGCCCGCCATCACCACAGCCCCCTCATCAACTTTGCCGCCACCGGGTTTATCGCCACCCTGCTCGCTTCCAGCGCCACCTTCTTCGGCTGGGGCGAACAACCCTATCTCGCCATGGCCGCCAGCGTGTTGCTGCTGGTGCCGGGGTTCCCGCTCATCAATGCGGTCTCCGACATGGTGAAGGGTTACTTCAACATGGGGCTGGCCCGCTGGGGCACGGCGACACTGCTGACCATCAGCGCAGCCATAGGGATCATTCTCGCCATGTCGGTGACGGGTATCTGGGGGTGGAAAGTATGAAGATCTTTGACGTTGTATCGACCCTGTTGATCGGGGCAAACCGGCTATCCATCAGCGCGCGGAACCATATCGGGATCATGCTCGCCATGTCGGTGACCGGTATCTGGGGGTGGAAGGTATGATGGAACTGCTCTGGTTGCTGGCCAAGGATGCCTTCTGGTCGGCCATTCCGGCGGTGGGCTTTGCCATGCTGTTCAACGTGCCGCCACGGATGCTCAAATATTGCGCCATGGGGGGCGCGTTGGCCCACAGCCTGCGTACCCTGCTCATCCACTACGGCATGCCCATCGAGTGGGCCACCCTGGCAGCGGCGACCACGGTCGGTTTTGTCTGTGTCTACTGGTCGCGCCGCCTGCTGGCACCGCGCCCGGTGTTCAGCGTCGCCTCCATCATCCCCATGATCCCGGGCAGCTATGCGTTCAAGACCATGATCGCCATCGTGGAGCTCAATATCTCCGGGGTGACCATGGAGCTGCTTCAGAGCGCGGTGGAGAACGGCCTCAAGGCGCTGTTTATCGTGGGGGCACTGAGTTTCGGTTTGGCGATCCCCTCTCTGGTCGTGTACCGTAACCGCCCCATTATCTGACGACGGTGCGAGAGGTTGACCCCATGATGATTTCCATGATTGCCGCCATGGCCCACGATCGGGTGATAGGGCTGGACAACCAGATGCCCTGGCACCTGCCGGCGGATCTGGCCCACTTCAAGCGGGTCACTCTGGGCAAGCCGGTGCTGATGGGGCGCAAGACCTTTGAATCCATCGGACGACCGCTGCCCGGGCGCCGCAATCTGGTGATCAGCCGCAACCCCGACTACCGGGCCGACGGCGTGGAGGTTATCGACTCGGTGGAGGCCGCACTGGCCCTGCTGGCGGATAGTGACGTCGCGGAGCTGATGGTGATCGGGGGGGGGCATCTCTACGGCCAGCTGCTGCCACGGGCCGACAGGCTCTATCTGACCCGCATCGATCTGGCGGTGGAGGGGGATACCCGCTTCCCGGCCTTTGACGAGGGCGACTGGTCCTGCATCGAGCGCGAGTCCCATCAGCCTGACGAGAAGAATCCCCACCCCTACTGTTTCGAGACCTGGCAGCGGCGCTGAGCCCTCTGATGCCATGAAGAGCCCCTTGCGACAGCCGGGGGCTTTTTTGTGCCCTGTTACTGCAAAGAGAAGGGGGCTGAACCGGCATGGCTGAAGGTGCCTGAAGCAATATCCGGAATGCGTGACATCAAAATCATTAGTTGTGTAATTAATAAGCCATTTATCGCCCCGATGGGCGCCGTCGTCCCCACCCTCTCTTTTCGCCTGCTGCTAACGCCCTTTAATCATTAATGAAATGTGCTGAAAGTGCATCATTACTGTGGCGACCCTGTCTGTTATAGGCGTTTTTATCGTGATTTAATGGTTTTTTATGAATAAAAATAACTAATAAAAATCAATGAGTTAAATTCAAGTTCTCTAGATTGGCTTCAATTGGTTCTTTTGTTTGGGTGTGAGATTGCTTAGTGTTGAAAGTAATTGGCTCACGTTCGACGGTTTGCCAGGCAAGGCGTCGGCCAAGAAAAAAGGACAATATGACAGTCAAACTCGAGGTCAAATCCCTCTACAAAATCTTCGGCGATCAGCCGGATAAAGCGTTCAAACTGCTGGCGAAAGGGCATGATCGCGCCAGTATCCTGAAAAAGACCGGACAGACCCTGGGGGTCCAGGATGTCAATCTGGCCATCAACGAAGGGGAGATCTTCGTGGTGATGGGCCTCTCCGGTTCGGGCAAATCCACCCTGGTGCGTCTTTTCAACCGGCTGATCGAGCCGACCCGCGGCCAGGTGCTGATCGATGGCGAGGACATCGCCGCCATCTCGGAGCGCGAACTGCGCCGGGTGCGCCGCAAGAAGATCAGCATGGTATTCCAGTCCTTCGCCCTGATGCCGCACCTGAGTGTGCTGGAAAATACCGCCTTCGGGCTGGAGCTGGCCGGTGTACCGCTGGCGGAGCGCCAGCAGAGCGCCCGTCAGGCGCTCCATCAGGTGGGGCTGGGACAGTGGATAGAGGCTTATCCGGATGCCCTCTCCGGCGGCATGAAGCAGCGGGTCGGGCTGGCCCGGGCCCTTGCCAATGACCCCGACATCCTGCTGATGGACGAAGCTTTCTCCGCGCTGGATCCCCTGATCCGCACCGAGATGCAGGATGAGCTGCTCAAGCTGCAGGCCAGCCAGCAGCGCACCATCGTCTTCATCTCCCACGATCTGGACGAGGCGATGCGCATCGGCGATCGCATCGCCATCATGCAGGATGGCCAGCTGGTGCAGGTGGGCACCCCGGACGAGATCCTGAACCAGCCCGCCAACGACTATGTGCGCGCCTTCTTTCGCGGTGTGGATCTGGCCCATGTGTTCAGCGCCCGCGATGTGGCCAGCCGCAAGCAGGTGCCCCTCATCAAGAAACACACCACCGACGGGCCGGGCAACGCCCTGCGCCAGCTCAAGGAGCTTGAGCGGGAGTTCGGGTACGTGGTGGATCGCAGCCGCCGCTTCCTCGGGGTCGTCTCGGTGGAGTCGCTCGGTCAGGCGGTCAGGGCCAAAGGCAGCCTGGAGCAGGCGCTGCTGGGGGACATTCAGCCCATTCTGGCGGACACCGCCCTCAATGAACTGATCAGCCAGGTGGCGGCCGCCCCCTGTCAGGTGCCCGTGGTCGAGGAGGATGGCACTTACCTCGGCCTCATCTCCAAGGCCAATCTGCTCAATACCCTGGACAGGAGTACCCCGGCATGAAGCTGATGAATCCCCATTTCTTGCTGAGCGGGCTGCTGGCCCTGGTGCTGCTGGCGAGCCCTTCCCTGCGGGCCGATGAGGTGGCGGCAGACCCCTGGAGCGCGCCTGCGTCCACCGAGGTGTCCGATCCCTGGGGCAGTACCGACACCCAGGCCACCGACTGGCAGAACCAGATCGAAGCCGCCGACACCACAACCGCCATCGACTGGCTGGATCCTTTCCAGCAGGCGCTGGTGCCGCTGGATACCTGGGTGGAAGGGGGCATCGGTTGGCTGGTGGAGAACCTGCGGCCGCTGTTCCAGCTGATCCGCGCACCGGTGGAGCTGACCCTGAACGCCATGACCCATCTGCTGCAGACGGTGCCCTCCACCCTGATGATGGGGCTCCTGGCCCTGCTTGCCTGGCAACTGGTGAACGGCCGCATGGCGCTCGGCACGCTCGTATCTCTTGTGGGGATCGGGCTCATCGGGGCCTGGTCCGATGCCATGGTGACCCTGTCCCTGGTGCTGACCTCGCTGTTCTTCTGCGTGCTGCTGGGGTTGCCCACCGGCATCCTGCTGGCCCGCAGCGAGCGGCTCTCCACCTGGACCCGGCCGCTGCTGGATGCCATGCAGACCACCCCGGCATTCGTCTACCTCATCCCCATCGTGATGCTGTTTGGCATCGGCAACGTGCCCGGGGTGGTGGTGACCGTCATCTTCGCCCTGCCGCCCATGATCCGGCTCACCATGCTGGGCATTCGCCAGGTGCCCACGGATCTGGTGGAGGCGGCCCACTCGTTCGGTGCCAGCCCCTCCCAGTTGCTGTTCAAGGTACAGCTGCCACTCGCCATGCCCACCATCATGGCCGGGGTCAACCAGACCCTGATGCTGGCGCTCTCCATGGTGGTGATCGCCTCCATGATCGCGGTGGGGGGCCTCGGCCAGATGGTGCTGCGCGGCATCGGCCGGCTCGACATGGGGCTCGCCTCCATCGGCGGCCTCGGCATCGTGCTGCTGGCCATCGTGCTCGACCGCCTCACCCAGGCGATGGGGCAACCGGATCGCACCCGTACCGGCCGCTGGTATCAGCACGGCCCCGCCGCCCTGCTGCTGCGCCTGGCCGGTCGTGACAAGAAAATCGATTACAAAGGAGTAAACGCATGAGACAGACCACCAAAGGATTGACCCTGGGCACATTGCTGCTGAGTACCCAACTGCTGAGCCCGCTCGCCATGGCCAGCGCCGAGTTGCCGGGGGAGGGGGTTCGCGTTCAGCCCCTGCAGAGCTCCTTGCCGGAAGAGGCCTTCCAGAGCCTGCTGGTGAGCAAGCTGATGGCGCGTCTGGGTTACGATGTCCAGCCCGCCCAGGAGGTGGACTACAACGTGGCTTATGCCTCGGTGGCCCAGGGAGACGGCACCTTCCTCGCGTTCAACTGGGTGCCGCTGCAGGACAACAAGTACGAGCAGGCGGGGGGCGACAAGGTGTTCTTCCGTGAGGGCACCTATGTGGCCGGTGCCGCCCAGGGGTACCTCATCGACAAGAAGACCGCGACTCAATACGGCATCACCAACCTGGGCCAGCTCAAGGATCCCGAGGTGGCGGCGCTGTTTGACGGGGATGGCGACGGCAAGGCCGACCTCATCGGTTGCAACCCCGGCTGGGGCTGCGAGGGGGCGATCAACCATCACCTCGACGCCTTTGGTCTGACCCCCACGGTGGCGCACAAGCAGGGCAACTACGCGGCGCTGATCGCCGATACCCTGGCTCGCTACCAGGCCGGCAAGCCGGTGCTCTATTACACCTGGACCCCCTACTGGCTCAGCAGTGAACTGGTGCCGGGCAAGGATGTGGTGTGGCTGGAAGTTCCCGCCGATGCCCCGGATGCGGCCAAGACCCGTTTGCCGAACGGCAAGAACTACGGCTTTGCGGTGAACACCATGCACATTGTTGCCAACAAGCGGTTTGCCGAAGCCAATCCGGCCGCCGCCAGGCTCTTCTCCATCGTCAAGCTGCCGCTCAATGACATCAACGTGCAGAACGGCCTGATGAACAAGGGGCAGAACAAGCCGGCGGACGTGGAACGTCATGCCGATGCCTGGCTCAAGGGCCACGAGGCGCTGGTGAACGACTGGCTGAATCAGGCGCGCGCCGCCGCCATGTAATGAAGGGCGGTACATCACCCTTTTGCGCAAAGAAAAACGCCCGGCAGTTGCCGGGCGTTTTTTTGTGGGCGGGCGCAGCACATGGCCGGGCCGGGGGATCAGATGCCGGAGCCGTCGCTCTCGCCACCTTCCTCATGCAGGCCGCACTCGCGCTTGAGGCCGAAGAAGCGGGTCTGCTCCTCGCTCATGCCGGGCTCCCACTTGGCGGTGGTGTGCACGTCGCCGACCGAGAGGTAGCCCTGCTCCCACAAGGGGTGGTAGGGGAGGTCGAACTCCTTGAAGTAGTAGAAGACGTCCTTGTTGCTCCAGTCGATCACCGGCAGGAACTTGAAGCGACCGCGCTGAATGGCCAGCACCGGCAGCTTGCCCCGGCTGCCGGACTGCTCACGGCGCAGGCCCGAGAACCAGGTGCGGGCACCCAGCTCGTTCAGGGCGCGGTCCATGGGCTCCACCTTGTTGAGCTGGTTGTAGCGGGTGATCCCCTCCACCCCCTGCTCCCACAGGAGGCCGAAGCGGGCCTCCTGCCAGGCCGGACTGAGCTCGGCCCGGTAGATCTTGAGGTTGAGCGCGAGACGCTCGGTCAGCTCGTCGATGAAACGGTAGGTCTCGGGGAAGAGGTAACCGGTGTCGGTCAGCACCACGGGCACGTCGGCCCGCTCGCGGCTCACCAGGTGCAGCATGAGCGCCGCCTGGATGCCGAAACTCGATGACAGCACATGCTCCCCCGGCAGGTTGGCCAGGGCCCAGCGCACCCGCTCGGGGGCGCTCATGGCGTCCAGCGCCCGGTTGAGGGGGGCCAGCGCCTCGACCTGCTCCTCCCGGCCCAGGGCCAGGAGGGCGTCGAGGTCGAGCCGGCCGTCGGCGGTGCGCGCCAGCCGGGCTGTATCAGTCTGTTCAGGCTGCATAGAAGTCCCTCGCGGAGTCGATAACCGGGGCGATGATCCCGGCGCGAATGACAAAATCGCCGAAGCACTCACCCGGGTTGCGATCCTTGGCCCAGCGGCCGATCAGGGCGTCCAGTTCGGCCAGGATCTGCGGCTCGGTGATGTTCTCCAGGTGCAGGCGCGGGATGCGGGTCCCCTCGAGGTTGCCCCCCAGGTGCAGGTTGTAGCGACCCGGCGCCTTGCCCACCAGACCCACTTCCGCCAGCATGGCGCGGCCGCAGCCGTTGGGGCAGCCGGTGACCCGGAAGATGATGGCGTCATCCGCCAGGCCGTGCTTGGCCAGCAGCCCCTCGATGTCGGTGACGAAGGCAGGCAGCATGCGCTCGGCCTCGGCCATCGCCAGGGGGCAGGTGGGCAGGGCCACACAGGCCATGGACTGCTTGCGCTGCTCGCTCACGCCGTCATCCAGCAGACCGTACTGGCGCGCCAGGGCTTCGATGCGTGCCTTCTCGCCGGCAGGCACGCCCGCGATGATGAGGTTCTGGTTGGCGGTGAGGCGGAAGTCCCCCTGATGCACCTTGGCGATCTCCAGCATGCCGGTCTTGAGGGGCTTGCCCGGGAAGTCCAGCAGGCGGCCGTTCTCGATAAACAGGGTCAGGTGGTGCTTGCCGTCGATCCCCTCCACCCAGCCGAAGCGATCGCCACGGCTGGTGAATTCATAGGGGTGAACCGGCCCGAACTGGATGCCGGCGCGGTTCTCCACCTCGGCCTTGAAGGCCTCGACCCCCACCCGTTCAAGGGTGTACTTGGTCTTGGCGTTCTTGCGGTTGACCCGGTTGCCCCAGTCGCGCTGGGTGCTGACCACGGCGGCCGCCACCTCCAGCACGTGGGAGAGCGGAATGAAGCCAAAGTCGCTCGCCTTGCGCGGGTAGGTGGTGGTGTCGCCGTGGGTCATGGCCAGACCGCCCCCCACCAGCACGTTGAAGCCCACCAGCTTGCCGTGTTCGGCAATGGCCACGAAGTTGAGATCGTTGGCGTGGATGTCCACATCGTTGTGGGGCGGGATGACCACGGTCGTTTTGAATTTGCGCGGCAGGTAGTTGGAGCCCAGGATCGGCTCCTCGTCACCCCCCAGCTTCTCGCCATCCAGCCAGATCTCCACGTAGGCGCGGGTCTTGGGCAGCAGGTGCTCGGAGATCTTCTTGGCCCACTCGTAGGCCTCCTGGTGCAACTCGGACTCCACCGGGTTGCTCGTGCAGAGCACGTTGCGGTTCACGTCCCCCGCGGTGGCGATGGAGTCGATACCGGTGCTGTTGAGGGTCTGGTGCATCAGCTTGATGTCGCGCTTCAGTACCCCGTGGAACTGGAAGGTCTGGCGGGTGGTCAGGCGGATGCTGCCGTACATGCTGTGTTCTTCGGCGAACTTGTCGATCACCTGCCACTGGGCCGGGGTGATGATGCCGCCGGGCAGGCGTGCGCGCAGCATGACGTTGTGCAGGGGCTCCAGCTTCTGGGCGGCGCGCTCCGGGCGGATGTCGCGGTCATCCTGCTGATACATGCCGTGGAAGCGGATCAGCTGGAAGTTGTCGCCGTTGAAGCCGCCGGTGAGCGGGTCCTGCAGATCTTCGGCGATGGTGCCGCGCAGGAAGTTGCTCTCGCGCTTGAGGCGTTCGTTGTCAGCCAGCGGCCCTTCGACCGGTCCCGGAATAAGTTGTTTGCTCATCAATAGACATCCCTTTGATAACGTTTGGCACGACGCAATTCGCTCAGATACTCTTCTGCTTCCTCACGGCTCTTGTGGCCGTGTTCCGCAATCACTTCCAGCAGGGCTTCCTGCACATCCTTCGCCATGTGGTTGGCGTCGCCACACACATAGAAGTGAGCGCCTGCTTCCAGCCACTGGTAGAGCTCAAGCCCTGCCTCGCGCAGGCGGTCCTGCACATAAATCTTGTTGGCCTGATCCCGGCTGAAGGCCAGGGAGATTTTGGACAGCAGTCCCGATTTCACATAACGCTGCCACTCCACCTGATAGAGGAAGTCCTGAGTGAAGTGGGGGTTGCCGAAGAAGAGCCAGTTCTTGCCCTCTGCCCCCTGTGCTTCCCGCTCCTGCAGGAAGGCGCGGAACGGGGCAATGCCGGTGCCCGGCCCCACCATGATGACGGGGGTGTCGGGATTGGCGGGCAGGCGGAAGTTGTCGTTGTGCTCCACGAACACCCGGACCTCGGCATCTTCCGGCAGACGGTCCGCCAGATAGGAGGAGGCGCCGCCGCTTCGCACTGTGCCATCTTCTTGGCGGTAGCGCACCACGCCGACGGTCAGGTGCACCTCTTCTTCCACCTCGCTCTGGGCGGAGGCGATGGAGTAGAGGCGGGGGGTGAGGGGGCGCAGCAGTGCGATCAGTTGATCGGCACTCAAGGAAGCCGGGAAGCGTTTCAGTACGTCCACCACCTGGGCGCTGGCCACCAGGGCGTTGACCTGGGCCTTGTCACCGGCCAGATCTTTGAGCGCCGCGTTGTTCGTGATCTCGGCGAGGCCAGTGATCAGGCCCCCGTGCAGCCGGGTCAGTTCGTAGTGACGGGTCAGCGCCTCGCGCAGGCTGCCATGGGGGGTGGCCTCGTCACCGGTCAGACCGGTCAGGGCCAGCACTTCCCCCACGAGATCGGCGTCGTTGTCGAACCAGATGCCGAGCGCATCCCCCGGTTGATAGGTGATGCCGGACTCTTCCAGGTTGATCTCGATGTGACGGATGTCCTTGGTGGAGTCGCGGCCGGTGATCTTCTGGTTCACCGAGAGTCTGGCCGGGAAGGGGTTCTCCTTGTTGTACTGGCTGTGGCCGACGGCGGCCTGCACCGAGCCCGCCACGCTGGCGGTCGCGGCGCCGGCTGAGAGGGTGGCGGCGACCGCCGCAACGGCCTGCTCGCCCCAGGCCTTGGCGGCATCCTGATAATCCACATCGAGGCTAGCTAGCTCATGGATGCGCTCGGCCCCCGCTTTGGCGAGGAAACCATCGAAATCCTTGCCGGTCTGGCAGAAGAACTCATAGGAGCTGTCACCCAGCCCCAGCACGGCAAACTTGAGCCCTTCCAGCTTGCCGACCTTGCCCTTTTTGAGCTGCTCGAACAGATCGACGGCGCTCTCGGGGGGCTCCCCCTCCCCGTAAGTGCTCACTACCACCAGCAGGTGGCTCTCTTTCTTGAGCTGCTTGGGTTTGTAGTCCGCCATGGAGGTGAGGGTCACCGGCAGGCCGCGGGCCTCGGCCTGGGCCTTGATGGCGCTGGCCACGCCCTTGGCATTCCCGGTCTGGGAGCCGTAGAGAATGGTCAGGCTGCCGCCGGGAGCCGCGACTTCTGCACCTGCGCTCGCCACGGGCTGGACGCCCGCCTGGGAGAGGCCGTAGAGATAACCGCTGACCCAGGCCAGTTGCTGGGTATTGAGGGTGGTGAGAACTTGGTTGAGCTGGCGCTGCTGTTCGTCAGAGAGCGGGCTCAGGGTGGGGGCTGTCAATGGCATCACACATGTCTTCCATGGTCTGATTTTTGGTCAGGGTAAGGGGTGTAATGAATAACAACAAAGAATAAAAATATCTTCTTTATGCGATTTATGAATTTATAAAGCCAAAATCCATCTCAGCCCCGGGGCGCCCGTGATATAAAAATGGCCTTGCCGAGCCCCCTGTCCCGGGGATCTCTCATGCCCCAAGGAGCAACCATGTCCCGTCTCTATCATGTCAACGCCTTCAGCCATCACCCCTTCGCAGGCAACCCCGCCGTGGTGGTGCTGGGGGAAGCGCGGCCCGACGCCGAGCTGCAGGCCATGGCGGCGGAGTTCAACCTCTCTGAGAGCGCCTTTCTGACCCAACTGGGGGAGGGGCATTACGGGTTGCGCTGGTTCACCACGCAAGTGGAGGTGGACTTGTGCGGCCATGGCACCCTGGCGGCGGCCCATGTGCTGTGGCAGACGGGGAAGGTGTCAGGGGATCTCCCCATCCGCTTCGCGACCCGCAGCGGTGAGTTGGTGGCCCGGCGGGAAGGGGAGTGGATCTGGCTCGACTTTCCGCGTATCTCTCTGGCTCCTCTTGAGCTGGATCCTGCCTATGGGGCTGCCCTCGGCTGCCAGCCGCTGCAAACCCTGGCGGCCGGGGCCAAGTTCCTGCTTGAGCTCGCCAGCGAGGAAGAGGTCCGCGCGCTCACCCCCGATTTTCACGCCCTGCGGGCGCTGCCGGGCCGGGGGATCATGGTGACGGCACTATCGAGCCGGGGAGAGGACGACTTCGTCTCCCGCTATTTCGCCCCCTGGGTCGGAGTAGACGAGGATCCGGTGACCGGCTCCAACCACTGCGCCCTGGTGCCCTTCTGGGCCGAGCGGCTCGGCAAGCAGCAGCTGCGGGCCCGCCAGATCTCGGCCCGGGGCGGGGATCTCAGGCTGGAATTGCAGGAGGAACGGGTGCTGATGGCGGGCCGGGCACTGACCCTGTGGCAGGGGGAGTGGCTGCTGCCGCCTGGCGTACCAGCGGACCGATGACCGCTCGTCACGGTGTGACTTCTGCATAAAAAAACGCCCCGCAATTGCGGGGCGTTTTGATTGCCATGGACGGCAGCGTTTTGCTGCGACCCTGTTTCTGCGGCGCTTACTTTTGTGGACGCAAGGCCGGGAACAGGATGACGTCGCGGATGGTGTGGCTGTTGGTGAACAGCATCACCAGACGGTCGATACCGATACCTTGACCGGCGGTCGGCGGCAGACCGTGTTCCAGTGCGGTCACGAAGTCGGCGTCGTAGAACATGGCTTCGTCATCGCCTGCGGCTTTCTGGTCAACCTGGGCCTGGAAGCGCTCGGCCTGATCTTCTGCATCGTTCAGCTCGGAGAAGCCGTTGGCCAGCTCGCGGCCGCCGATGAAGAATTCGAAGCGGTCGGTGACGTCCGGGTTCTGGTCGTTGCGACGGGCCAGCGGGGAGACGGCGGCCGGGTACTCGGTGATGAAGGTCGGTTGCAGCAGCATGTGTTCCACGGTCTCTTCGAAGATCGCGGTGATCACGTGGCCCAGCTCCCAGCTCTTCATCAGCTCGATCTTCAGACCCTTGGCGACGGCGGTGGCCTTCTCAAGAGTGGCCAGATCGTCACGGGTCACACCCGGGTTGTACTTCAGGATGGAGTCGACCATGGAGAGGCGCTGGAACGGCTGACCGAAATCGATGGTCAGGCCCTCTTCGCCCTCTTTGGCGTAACGGATCCTGGTATCGCCCAGGATGTCCTGTGCCAAGGTGCGCAGCATCTCTTCGGTGAGATCCATCAGATCGATGTAATCGGCGTAGGCCATATAGAACTCGAGCATGGTGAACTCGGGGTTATGGCGAACGGAGATGCCTTCGTTGCGGAAGTTGCGGTTGATTTCGTAGACACGTTCGAAACCACCGACCACCAGACGCTTCAGGTAGAGTTCCGGAGCGATACGCAGGTACATGTCGATGTCCAGCGCATTGTGGTGGGTGATGAAGGGACGTGCGGAAGCGCCACCCGGGATGACTTGCATCATGGGGGTTTCCACTTCCATGAAGCGCTTGTCGTTCAGGAACTTGCGAATGCCAGCCACCACCTTGGTGCGGGTCACGAAGGTCTTGCGGGACTCTTCGTTGGCGATCAGGTCCAGGTAACGCTGGCGGCAGCGGGCTTCCTGGTCGGTCAGACCCTTGTGCTTCTCGGGCAGCGGGCGCAGGGCCTTGGTCAGCAGGCGGATGGTGGAGACGTGTACGGAGAGCTCACCGGCGTTGGTGCGGAACAGGGTACCCTCGACACCGACGATGTCACCCAGATCCCACTTCTTGAACTGCTCGTTGTAGAAGCCTTCCGGCAGATCGTCACGGGTCACGTAGATCTGGATCTTGCCAGCCATGTCCTGCAGGGTCGCGAAAGACGCCTTGCCCATGATCCGGCGGGTCATGATGCGACCGGCAATCTTCACCTGTTTACCCAGGGCGACCAGTTCGTCATTGCTCTTGTCGCCGAATTCGGCGTGCAGATCGCCGGAGAGGCTGTCACGACGGAAATCGTTGGGGAAGGGGTTGCCCTGGGCGCGCAAGGCGGCCAGCTTGGAGCGACGCTCAAGCATCTCGTTGTTCAGTTCGAGAGTCTGGTCGACTTCCGGGGTGGTGATTTGTTCAGACATGGTGATTCCTGCTGCTCTGTTTACAGGCCTGATTTCAGGCTGGCTTCGATAAACTTGTCCAAGTCGCCGTCGAGTACCGATTGGGTATTGCGGGTTTCGACGCCGGTGCGCAGATCCTTGATACGGGAATCATCCAGTACGTAGGAGCGGATCTGGCTGCCCCAGCCGATGTCGGACTTGGTCTCTTCGAGGGCTTGCTTCTCAGCGTTCTGCTTTTGAATTTCCAGCTCGTAGAGCTTGGCCTTCAACTGCTTCATACACTGATCTTTGTTCTTGTGCTGGGAACGGTCGTTCTGGCACTGCACCACCACGCCGGTCGGCACGTGGGTGATACGCACCGCGGACTCGGTCCGGTTGACGTGCTGACCACCCGCACCGGAGGCGCGGTAGACGTCGATGCGAAGATCAGCCGGGTTGATCTCGATCTCGATGTCATCGTCGATCTCGGGGTAGACGAACACGGAGCAGAACGAGGTGTGACGACGGCCGCCGGAATCGAACGGCGACTTGCGTACCAGACGGTGCACGCCGGTCTCGGTGCGCAGCCAGCCGAAGGCATACTCGCCGGTGAACTTGATGGTGGCGGACTTGATGCCGGCCACGTCGCCTTCGGAGCATTCGATGAGCTCGGGCTTGTAGCCGTGGGCATCACCCCAGCGCAGGTACATGCGCAGCACCATGTTGGCCCAGTCCTGGGCCTCGGTGCCACCGGAACCGGACTGGATGTCGATGTAGCAGTCGGAACCGTCATGCTGACCGGAGAACATGCGACGGAACTCGAGATCCACCAGCTTGGCCTCCAGTTCGTCCGCTTCGACAACGGCTTCGTTGAAGGTCTCTTCGTCTTCGCCTTCGACGGCCAGGCTGACCAGCATCTCGACGTCATCGACGCCCTGGGTCAGGGTATCGATGGTGCTGACGACGTTCTCCAGGGAGACGCGCTCCTTGCCCAGCGCCTGTGCGCGCTCGGGTTCGTTCCAGACATCCGGCTGTTCCAGCTCGGCATTGACCTCTTCTAGACGCTCTTTCTTGGCGTCATAGTCAAAGGTACCCCCTAAGCAGCTCGGTCCTCTCAGACAGCTCCTTAAGCTTGTTTAATACAGGATTGACTTCAAACATCGTGAAAACTCTCGGGGTCGATGTGATTTAAAAACGGGATATTCTAGCCAATTGCAGAAGGAATAAACAGGGTTGGCTGGCCCCGCTCTTTTTCCTGCTCCAATTTTCCGCAGCATTTTTAAAATTTCCGCGTAAAATATCGTCACTCACGCCATTCTCCGCTTCAGTTTTGCGCGGATTGGCCACTAACAACACACAGTGCCACGCACTCCCGATTGATCCTGTTCCCGACTCCCACAAGAAGAAAACACGATGAAAAACCTATCACTCAAGCTGAAGATACTGTTGTCTGTGGTCATCGCCTTGTCACTGGTGATCCTGCTGCTCTCCTGGCAGAGCTACAGCAGCCAGAAGTCCATGCTGCTGCAAGACAGTCAGGAACAGGTGCAACGCCTTGGCAGCCAGCAGGCCGCCAGCGTCAGCGACTGGCTCGCGGCCCGTCGTGACGTCATCCAGGCCCTTGGCAACAAGGCCGGTGCCGAGCCCCTCAACGCCCTGCAACAGGCCCAGGTGTCCGGCCGTTTCCAGCTCACCTATTTTGGTGAGGGCAGCGGCAAGATGAACGACTCCGACCCCTCCATCAACCGCGACGGTTACGATCCCCGCTCCCGTGGCTGGTATCAGGAAGCCATGGCCAAGGGCGGCATGATCGTCACCAAACCCTACCTCGACGTGGCCTACAACATTCTGGTGGTGACCCTGGCCCAGCCTGCCCAGGGCGGCGTGGTGGGGGGGGATCTCTCCATTGCCTCCCTGGTGGATGACATCACCAAGATGAAGCTGCCGGCGGACGGCTTCGCCATCCTGATGCACAAGGATGGCACCGTCATCGCCTACAAGGATGCGGCCAAGGCGATGAAGCCGGCCAGCGAGATCGACAACGATCTGACCAATGCCCTGATCGAGCAGAGCAAGGCGAGCAACAGCCTGGTGCCTGCTTTCTTCGACAACGAGGGGCGTGACAAGCTGCTGTGGGCGACGGACATTCCGGACACCGATTGGGAGCTGGTGCTGGTACTGGACAAGAGCACCCTGGAGGCGCCGCTCTCCTCCCTGCTGATAACCCAGCTCGGCCTGGCCCTGCTGGTGCTGGTGGGCAGCATCCTGGCCATCTCCTGGCTGGTCAGCCTGCTGCTCGGCCCCCTCACCAAGGTGTCCCAGGCCCTGGCCCGCATCGCAGACGGTAACGGCGATCTGACCCAGCGCATCAAGATCGACGCCAATGACGAAGTGGGCCAGCTCGCCGGCAGCTTCAATCGCTTCGTAGGCAGCCAGCATCAGCTCATCGCCAACATCCGTCAGCTTGCCAACGAGCTGAACGCCGATGCCGAACGCAGTCTGGTGACCAACCAGGCCGCGGTGGAAGAGCTGCAGCGCCAGCAACAGGAGGTGACCATGGTCGCCACCGCCGTCACCGAGATGGCGAGTGCCACCATGGAGATCGCGGGCAACGCCGAGAACACCGCTGCGGCCGCCCAGCAATCCGCCCAGAGCAGTGAACAGGGCAAGATCCTGGTGAACCAGACTCGCCAGTCCATCAACAACCTGGCCGAGGAAGTGGGGCAGGCGACCGGCGTCATCGGTGAGCTGAGCCGTCACGCTCAGGCCATCTCCGGCATCCTCTCCACCATCCAGGGCATTGCCGAGCAGACCAACCTGCTGGCGCTGAACGCGGCCATCGAAGCGGCCCGTGCCGGCGAACAGGGTCGCGGTTTCGCCGTGGTGGCGGACGAGGTGCGGGTGTTGTCGCGCCGTACCCAGGATTCCACTCAGGAGATCCAGTCCACCATCGAAACCCTGCAACAGACCACGGCCCGCGCGGTGAGCCTGATGCAGACCAGCCAGGGGTTGGCGGACAACAGCGTGAAGGATGCCGACGCTGCCGCTGCGGCTCTGGAGGAGATCACCCAGGCCGTCAGCCTCATCTCCGACATGGCGGGCCAGATCGCCACCGCCGCCGAGGAGCAGACCCAGGTGACCGGTGAAATCACCCAGAACACCACTGCCATCAAGGATGTGAGCGACGAGATCACCGCTTCCGCCATGCGCGACCTGGATCAGGCGCACAACCTCAAGGGGCGTGCCACCAACCTGAACCAGCAGGTGTCGACCTTTATTTTGTAAGGAAGGTCAGGCCGCAATCTGAACCAGCAGGTGTCGACCTTTATTTTGTAAGGAAGGTCAGGCCACAATTTGAACCAGCAGGTATCGACCATCTTCCTGTAAGTTCTGACACGCGGCGATCAAGGCCGCCATGACAAAGCCCCGCACTCTGCCGAGTGCGGGGCTTTTTGTTTAGATGTTTCCCAGCGGGCACCCATGAAGGATGGGATTCAGTGCTGCTGGCGAGCAGAAATGACAGAGCCCACCGCAAGGTGGGCTCTGTCATACGGGGCCTGCGTCCGGGATCACAGGAAGGGCAGGGCCAGGAACAGCTTGATCACCACGGCGTTGATGATGTCGATGAAGAAGGCACCGACCATGGGCACCACCAGGAAGGCCAGGTGGGAGGGGCCAAAGCGCTGGGTGATGGCCTGCATGTTGGCAATGGCAGTGGGGGTGGCGCCGAGGCCGAAGCCGCAGTGACCCGCCGCCAGCACGGCCGCATCATAGTTGCGCCCCATGACCCGGAAGGTGACGAAGATGGCGTAGAGCGCCATCGCTACCGTCTGCACGGCCAGCAGTATGAAGATGGGCAGGGCCAGGCTTGCCAGCTCCCACAGCTTGAGGCTCATCAGCGCCATGGCGAGGAAGAGCGACAGGCTGACGTTGCCAAGCAGGGAGACCTCGCGGTCGCTCACTTCGTGCCAGTTGAGCAGGGTGAGCAGGTTGCGCAGCAGCACGCCGACGAACAGCACGCAGACGAAGATCGGCAACTCGAAGACGCCGCCCTTGAGGTAGAGGGCCAGCATTTCGCCCCCTTTCAGGCTGATGGCGATGAGTGCCAGGGTCTCGATCAGGCTGAAGGTGGTGAGCGGGCGCTCCATGTCCGGCATCTCGAAGCCCTGGGGGGCGCCGTCACGGTTGTGCTCCTCACCGGGCACCTGCACCTTCTTCACCAGATAACGGGCCACCGGGCCGCCGATGAGGCCCCCCAGCACCAGGCCGAAGGTGGCACAGGCAATCGCCAGCTCGGCGGCGGATTGCACGCCGTATTTCTCGGTGAAGATGGAGCCCCAGGCCGCCCCGGTGCCGTGGCCGCCGGAGAGGGTGATGGAGCCGGCCAGCAGCCCCATGTGGGGATCCAGCCCCAGCAGGGTGGCCAGACCCACCCCCAGGGTGTTCTGCACCAGCAGCAGGCCGGTGACCACCAGCAGGAAGGTGGCCACCGCCTTGCCGCCGCGCTTGAGGCTGCCCAGATCGGCGGAGAGGCCGATGGAGGCGAAGAAGGTCAGCATCAGGGCCGTCTGCAGGCTGGTATCAAATTGCAGTTCGATCTGCAGGGTGGAACGCAGCACCAGCAGCACCAGGGCAACCACCAGGCCACCGGCCACGGGTTTGGGGATGTTGAAAGTGCGCAGGGGTCCTATCTTGTTGACCAGCAGGCGGCCAAGCAGCAGCACCAGGGTCGCGGCGACCAGGGTGGCGTAGGCATCAAGTTGTAGCATTCAGTGCTCCCATGTTGATCGGCTGTGTCTTTGGCGAGAAAGACTCACGGATCCAGCCGGGATGAAACAGAGTGGCGAACGCGCCAGTGACAGAGGGGCCGCAGCCCCGTCCCTCTGCAAAAGAGGGGGTCGACACGAGCCCGTGTTCGTCGGGCGTCCAGATGAGATTTGTGAAAAACCCGCCGGATACTAGCAAAAAACACCAAGTACATCCACATATGTCACATTAATGATTAAAACATGGTGTTAACATGGCATTTAAAACTGCCTCGCCGAGTGTGCTCCGGATCGCAACAATGCTGCTGCGGCTGTCATTTGCAGCGGCACTCTTTATAATTCGCCCGGTTCCGCCCCCACGGGAGGACACAGACCCTCAAGAGGTCTGCTGATGACCGATATTGAGCCCGCACCATCTGAAGGACGGGGGCTGTATCGGTTGAGCCCTGTTTGATTTGCCGGTTTCCAGTCCAGAGAGAGGAGAGGGTGTGAAGAAGTCCATCTACATTGCCTACACAGGCGGCACCATAGGGATGCAGCGTTCCGACCACGGTTATGTACCGATGGCGGGCTTCATGAAGGACTGTCTGGCACGGATGCCCGAGTTCCATCGACCGGAAATGCCCGATTACCATATCCACGAATATGCCCCCCTCATCGACTCTTCCGACATGACGCCGGCAGACTGGCAGCGCATCGCCGAGGATATCAAGGGCAACTACGACAAGTACGACGGTTTCGTCATTCTGCACGGCACCGACACCATGTCGTTCACCGCGTCTGCGCTCTCCTTCATGCTCGAAGATCTGCACAAGCCGGTCATCATCACCGGCTCCCAGATCCCCCTGGCCGAGCTGCGCTCGGACGGTCAGCAGAACCTGCTCAACGCCCTCTATATCGCGGCCAACTACCCGATCCACGAGGTGACGCTCTTCTTCAACAACCAGCTCTATCGCGGCAACCGCAGCAAGAAGGTGCATGCCGACGGCTTCCACGCCTTCGACTCGCCCAACTACCCGCCCCTGCTCAATGCCGGTATCGCCATCTCCCTGGAGGCAGGTGAGCTGGGAGTGCCGTGCGATCGCCCCCTGGTGCTGCACGACATCACCCCCCAGCCCATCGGGGTGGTGACCCTCTACCCGGGGATCTCGGCTGAGGTGATAGCGAACATCCTGCAACAGCCGGTGCGTGCGCTGATCCTGCTCTCCTTCGGGGTGGGCAATGCGCCCCAGAACCCGGCCATGCTGGCGCTGCTCTCAGAGGCATCTGCCCGGGGCGTCATCATCGTCAACCTGAGCCAGTGCCTGCACGGCAAGGTCAACATGGGGGGCTATGCCACCGGCAACGCCCTCTCCCGTGCGGGAGTCATCTCGGGCTTTGACATGACCGCCGAGGCGGCGCTCACCAAGCTGCACTTCCTGCTGAGCCAGGATCTGCCGGCGCCGCGCATCCGCGAGCTGATGCAGCAGTCCCTGCGGGGTGAACTGACCCCCTGACTTTCCCTCCCACCCTAACCCTCTCCCAGCGGGAGAGGGGATAGATCGAGGTGGCGAGGTTTGCCATGAAGATCGCCGGCAGGTGGCCCGCTGATTGCTCGCAGGTGCGTGCCAGCTCCCTTCTCCCCTGGTGGGAGAAGGGCCGGGGATGAGGGGGAAAAAAGAGGGGAGCCATAATGGCTCCCCTCTTTCATTTCGTTACCGCGATAGGTGACGTGCGGCCTGCCTCAGTGGCTAAGGTCGACCCGTACTATCTCTTCCTCATCGCGATACTGGCGCTTGAGCTCGCTCTTGCTCTTCATCACGATCTCGCCGTCACGGCCGATGTTCATGTGCTCGGGGTTCTCAAGGTGCATCGCCTGCCAGGCCATCACGGCCTGCAGGGAAGTGGCCTTCTGCTCCTCGGTGAGGGGCTTGCCATCCGGCCATTTGCCGAGCTCGACCGCAGTCTTGAGCCGCTCGTACACCTCTTTGGGCATCTGCGCTATCGCTTGTTGAAACGTCACTTGCTGAGACGACATCCGGCCTCTCCTTGAAAATTGAGCCATGAACGCGGGTTCAGGCGGGCAGATCCTGTCGGACTATGCCGGTAGATCCTGGCGGACTACGCCAGCCATCTGCTCCATCACCCGTACTACCTGACAACTGTACCCGAACTCGTTGTCATACCACACGTAGAGCACGCAGTGATCCCCCTCGGCGATGGTGGCCTGGGAGTCGACGATGCCCGCAAAACGGGAGCCCACCATGTCGGAGGAGACCAGCTCGGTGCTGGCGCTGAAGTCGATCTGGCGATGCAGGGCCGAGCTCAGCGCCATCTGCTGCAGATAGGCGTTGAGGCTCTCCCGATCGGTGGTCTGTTCCAGCGACAGGTTGATGATGGCCAGGGACACGTTGGGTGTGGGCACCCGGATGGCGTTGCCGGTCAACTTGCCCTTGAGCTCCGGCAGCGCCTTGGCCACCGCCTTGGCGGCACCGGTGCTGGTCATCACCATGTTGAGGGCTGCGCTGCGACCGCGGCGCTCGCCTTTGTGATAGTTGTCGATGAGGTTCTGATCGTTGGTATAGGAGTGGACCGTCTCCACGTGGCCGTGGCGGATGCCGTACTTGTCCTGCATCACCTTGAGCACCGGGGTGATGGCGTTGGTGGTGCAAGAGGCGGCGGAGACTATCTTGTCATCCGGGCCTATCACCTCGTGGTTGACCCCGAACACCACGTTCTTCATCTCCCCCTTGCCGGGGGCGGTCAGCAGCACCCGGGCGGCGCCGCGGGCCTTGAGGTGCTCGGACAGCCCCGCCTCGTCACGCCAGACGCCGGTGTTGTCAACGATCAGCGCATTGTCGATGCCGTAGGCGGTGTAGTCGATGTCGGCCGGGCTGTTCGCATAGATCACCTGGATGAAGGTGCCGTTGGCGATGATGGCACTGCGTTCTGCATCCACCTCGATGGAGCCGTTGAAGGGGCCGTGCACCGAATCGCGGCGCAGCAGGCTGGCACGCTTCTCCAGATCCCCGTCGCGACCGCCGCGCACCACGATGGCGCGCAGGCGCAGGGAGTTGGCGGCGCCGGTGCGCTCGATGAGCAGACGGGCCAGCAGGCGGCCGATGCGGCCGAAGCCGTAGAGCACCACGTCGGTCGGGGCGGGCACGGCACTGCGGTTCAGGGCCGGTGCCAGCTTGGCGCGCAGATAGTCCTCGATGCCGGCTTCATCCTGGTGATCCTGCCAGTAGCCCACGGCCAGTTTGCCGAGATCGACTTCGGCGGCGGTGGGGTTCAGGGCGACGATGGCGCGCAGGAGAGGGAAGCTTTGCTGGATGGGCAGCGGGGTGCCCTGGTGGCGGCGAACGACCCGGTGGGCCTTGAGGATATCGATGGTGGAGGCGTTTTGCAGCGGGCGTCCGTAGAGGGTGATCTCTATCCCTTGCTGTCGGTAGAGGCGACCTATCAAGGGTTGCATGGCTTCGGCGAGCTCCTGGCTCTCCTGCCACGCCTGCAAGTAGTGCTCGTGGGTCATTAACCAGATCCTTTTATTTCACGTTGTTGAAGCAAGTTGCCTGGGCAAATTGAAATTCGTCGAAGGCAGATCAGTGTAGGGCTGATGGTTTCGTTATATTATTCTGCAATCGCGGCCTTATACGGCGCGCGCATTGTAATGGATATGTAGCCTGTTTGCTAGTTGGCGGTGGCCGGTGCGGGTTGCGATTGTTATCAACCAGATGTGAACCATGACCCTATTCTCACAGCGTCCGTTACTGCTTTCCCTCGCTTGTTGCCTGACGTTGACGGCCTGCGACGACGACAGGATCCACAACATCTGCTCCCAATATCCCGCCCTGTGCGCGGACCTGGTGGACGACGGCTGGTGTCGCTATGAGCGCAGCGACGTCATTCGCGGTCGTTACTATCTCCAGGAAGAGGGGACGGACAGGCGCAAGTACGATCTGATGCGCGGCCTGGAGCGTTATCTGCAGTGCGCCGAGCACTCCACCAACATCGAGTACAAGCGGGCCAGGGAGCAGAAGAGCCCCAGAGTGGAAGGGATGCTGGCCGCCGGCCGTCAACTGGAGCAACTGGATGCGCAGACCCGGGGTTCCCAGGATCCCTACCTGCTGCTCTGGCACTGGACCAACAACACCAGTCCCGAGGCCCGCGCCAGCTTCCTCGCGCAGGAGGGGACGCCGAGCCTCGAGGAGCCCGAGCTGCAACTGGCGCTCGGCGGCATTTATGCCAAGAGCGAGCCCGAGAAGGCCATCAGGCTGATGCACCATGCGCTCTCCCTCTATCGGGAGGGGGACAAGGTCAACAGCCGGATCCTCACCGCCCTCAGCACCCTCTACATGGGGCAGAAGCGATTTGATCAGGCCTATCTGTGGGGCAAGGTGAGCGAGTCATTCCAGGAGAGCCCCGAGGTCTCCGCCACCCGGCTCGGCATTTACCATGCCATCGGCAAGGAGGAGCAGGAGACGCTGGACGACCAGGCGGCCACCATCGTCGACGCACTCAGGCAGGGGAGCTACCGCACACCATGAATCCGACCCTGTCAGAAGCCCGGGAGTGGGCCCATCCCTTCGATATCCGTCTCGTCCACGGCCAGATCCGCGGCGAGGACAGGGTGCTTGAACGGGCCACGGTGAGGGCCGTGGTGATGCGTGGTGATCGACTGCTGCTGGTGCACTCCCGCGTCAACGGGGATCTCATGTTCCCCGGTGGCGGCATCGAGCACGGGGAGGCGCACGATGCGGCCCTGGCCCGGGAGCTGCGGGAAGAGTGTGGCGCCGAGCTGGTGGCCGTGGGCCCCCTGCTGGGAGAGACCCGGGAGTATCGTGCCGCGCGCGAGCCGGATTACGATGCCTACTGCATTCGATCGTCCTATTACCTCTGCCGGGTCGGGGAGGACTGGAGTGCACCGCGCCCCCAGCCCTACGAGATCCGCCTCGGCTTCACGCCGGGCTGGTTCCCCCTGGCCGAGGCCCTGCAGACCAACAAGACCCAGCTGGCGGGTCCCTGTCCCCAGTGGACGGCGCGAGAGACCCGGGTGCTGGCTGAGTTGCACCGCTGGCAAGCGTCCGGCTTGCTGACCTGACAAGGCCGCTTGCCCCATAAAAAAACCGCCTGTCGGCGGTTTTTTTATGGCTGTCCCCGGCGTCAGGGGAGACAGACCGGGCAGAAGGCGTAGGTGCCCTGGGGATCGTTGAAGCGGGTCAGCGGGTCCAGAGTGCGGTTCATCTCCAGCAGCGCCTTGCCAAGCCCGGCGGGCAGCCAGCTTTGCAGGTGCGGGGCCAGCGCCTGGGCGCTGCTGTCAAACAGCTCGCGCAGGAACTTGTCCCTGGCCGACTCTTCCGGTGCGATGGGGGTGACCTGCCAACTTTTGAGGTTGGCGAGATCGGCGGCCGCCTTGAGGGCGTCATCCAGATTGCCGAACTCGTCCACCAGCCCCAGTGCCTTGGCATCCTGCCCGGTCCAGACCCGGCCTTCGGCGGCTTTTTCCGCCTCTTCCGGGCTAAGGCCCCGGCCCTTGCCCACCAGGCCGACAAAGCGCTGATAGGTGTCTTCCACGCTCAGTTGAATGGCTTCACCCACGTGATCCGGCAGGGCACGGGTCAGCCCGACCCCCACGAAGTCGGTGGTGCCGACGCCGTCGGTGTGTACCCCGTACTGGGAGAGCGCCTTGTCGATGGTGGCGAACATGCCGAACACCCCGATGGAGCCGGTGAGGGTGGTGGGGGAGGCGAAGATCTTGTCCGCATCGGCGGAGATCCAGTAGCCACCGGAGGCGGCGTAGCTGCCCATGGATATGACCACCGGCTTGCCCGCCTGTTTCAGGGCCAGCAATTCGGCGCGGATCTGCTCGGCCGCAAAGGCGCTGCCGCCGGGGCTGTCCACTCGCAGCACCACGGCTTTCACCTGATCGTCACGGCGGGCCTCGGCCAGCAGATCGGCAAGGCTGTCGCCGCCGATGGTGCCGGCAGGCTGGACGCCATCCATGATGGCGCCGCTGGCAGTGATGAGGCCTACCTCATCCTTGCCGCTCTGGGGGTACTGCTCCGGGATGGCGGCCAGATACTCTTTCAGGCCCACGCCCTTCCAGCCGTGATCATCGGCCTCGCCCACTTCCTTGATCACCGCCTGGGTCATTTCGTCGCGGGTGGCGAGCTGATCCACCAGACCGTTGTCGAGGGCGTAGCTGGCCGCATTGCCACCGGCCTTGCGCAGCAGTTCGAGGAAGTGATCCTTGTTCGGTGCGACGGCATCCGGTTCGATCTCCCGCTGCTCCGCCACGTCGGCCACATAGGATTGCCACAGCTGATCCAGCCAGCGCTGGTTCGCCTCCTTGCTCTCGGGGGACATCTCGTCCCGGGTGTAGGGCTCGACGAAGGACTTGTAGGTGCCGACCTTGAAGACGTGTGGGGTGATGTTGAGCTTCTCCAGTGCCGACTTGAAGTAGGTCTGGTAGACACCCAGCCCCTCGATCAGCACGGCACCACTCTGGTTGAGCAGCACGTGGTCGGCGTGGGCGGCGAGCAGATAGGCCCCCTGGCTGTAGTAGTCCGCCATGGCGATGACCGGCTTGCCGCTCTCCTTGAAGGCGTCGATGGCGGCCGTCACCTCCTGCAGTTTGGAGAGGCTGGCCCCTTGCAGACCCTGGGGCTTGATCACCAGCGCCTTGATGCGATCGTCATTCCCCGCGCTCTTGATGGCCCACAGCAGATCGGAGAGGACGATTTCGCTTGGCTGCTCGTCCCCCTTGTCCATCTGCCTGAGCAGTTGCACCGTGGGATCGGTCTGGGTGCGCTGTTCTACCAGCACACCGGAGAGATTGAGGGTGAGCGCCCCCTCGATGGGGGTGCTTGGGGTCTCGCTCTGGCTGACGCTGAAGACGATGACCAGCACGACGAGAAGAAACAGCAGGTTGACCAGCATCAAGCGGGTAAAGTTGAGCAGGCGCCAGAGGCTGCGAAAGAGCCATCCCAGACCTTTGAAAATAGACATAGCTGCGTTGTCGCCCTGTTAATGGGTTGAGAGCAGCCATTATTAACCAGTTGCGCAGCCAATTGCCATTTCCCCTTGAGTCGACTGCCCCCCGCCACTTCGGAACACGGCTGTTCGCTGAAAAAATGTCCAAACATTTGTTTGAAAAAGAGTTTTCGATTCTTTACTCTAGCTCCAGTTTGATAACAAAAAATTAACTGAAAGGCCCGATGAGCCGGCCCCACCTCCACCTACCCCTTCTTTTTACTGCCCGTCACCCGAGGCAGCCAGGAAGGCTGGAGCATGACCCCGTGCACATCGACCTCGACAAGGAGTGCATCATGAGCCGTTATCCCACGCTGCTGACCCCCCTCGATCTGGGTTTTACCCAGTTGCGCAACCGCGTACTGATGGGGTCCATGCACACCGGCCTCGAGGAGGAAAAGGGGGGCTTTGACAAGCTGGCCGCCTTCTATGGTGAGCGGGCCCGTGGCGGGGTCGGTCTCATCGTGACCGGCGGCATCGCCCCCAATTTGCGGGGGCGGCTGGTGCCCCACGGCTCCCAGCTGAGCTTTCCCTGGCAGGTAGCCAAACACCGCAAGGTGACCGAGGCAGTGCACCGGGAAGGGGGCAAGATAGCGCTGCAGATCCTTCATGCGGGCCGCTACGCCTACCATCCGTTCAGCCTGGCGCCGAGCGCCCTCAAGGCTCCCATCTCCCCGTTCAAGCCGCGGACCATGAGCGAGCGGCAGATCCGCGGCACCATTCGCGACTTCGCCGCCACTGCGGCGCTGGCCAAGGCGGCCGGTTATGACGGGGTCGAGGTGATGGGCTCGGAAGGCTATCTCATCAACCAGTTCATCTGCGAGCGCACCAACAAGCGCACCGATGGCTGGGGCGGCAGCAGCGAAAACCGCATGCGCTTCCCGGTGGAGATTGTCCGCGCCATCCGTGAGCGGGTGGGCACGGATTTCATCATCATCTTCCGCCTCTCCATGCTGGATCTGGTGGAGCAGGGCTCCTCCCTTGAGGAAGTGATCGCCCTTGGCCGGGCACTGGAGCAGGTGGGGGTGACCCTCATCAACACCGGTATCGGCTGGCACGAGGCGCGCATTCCCACCATCGCCACCAGCGTGCCGCGCGGTGCCTTCAGCTGGGTGACCGCCGAGCTGAAAAAGCACCTCAAGGTGCCCCTCATCACCACCAACCGCATCAACACCCCTGAGGTGGCGGAGCGCATCCTGGCGGGGGGGGAGGCGGACATGGTCTCCATGGCGCGACCCTTCCTGGCGGACCCCGAATTCGTCATCAAGGCGGCTGAAGACAGGGCGGACGAGATCAACACCTGCATCGCCTGCAACCAGGCCTGCCTCGACCACGTGTTCAAGCAAAAGCGTGCCTCCTGCCTGGTCAATCCCCGTGCCTGCTTCGAGACCGAGTTGACGTTTGGCCGGGTGCCCCAGCCCAAGAAGCTGGCGGTGGTGGGGGCGGGTCCTGCCGGGCTGGCGTTTGCCTGCTATGCCGCCGAGCGGGGCCATCAGGTGAGCCTGTTCGATCAGGCGAGCGAAATCGGCGGCCAGTTCAACTTTGCCAAGCAGATCCCGGGCAAGGAGGAGTTTCACGAGACCCTGCGCTACTTCGCCAAACGGCTGGAGAAATGTGGCGTCGAGCTCTATCTGGGCCAGCGCCAGAGTGCCGAGAGCCTGCTGGGCGGCGGTTTTGACGAGGTGATCCTCGCCACCGGCATCCGCCCGCGCACTCCCAACATTCCGGGCATCGAGCATGCCAAGGTGATGAGCTACCTCGATGTCTTGCGGGATCACAAGCCGGTGGGCGAGAAGGTGGCGGTGATCGGCGCCGGCGGCATCGGCTTTGACGTGGCCGAATACCTGGTGGAGAAGAGAGGAGCGCCGGATGCTGAAAGCCATCGCGATCACTGGCTCAAGGAGTGGGGCATCGACAAGCAGCTCGGCGAGCGCGGCGGCCTGACTACCCCCGAAATCGATGCCCCCGAGCGCCAGATCTGGTTGCTCCAGCGCAAGGAGAGCAAGGTGGGCGACGGCCTTGGCAAGACCACCGGCTGGATCCATCGCACCGTGCTCAAGAATCGCAAGGTGCAGATGCTCTCCGGCGTCCAGTACCTGCGTATCGACGATGCCGGGCTTCACATCCAGGTGGGCGACCAGCAGCAGTGCCTGCCGGTGGATCAGGTGATCATCTGTGCCGGACAGGAGCCCCTCAAGGAGTTGCAGGCCGGTCTGCAGGCCGCTGGCAAGCCTGTGCACATCATCGGCGGTGCCGACGTGGCCGCCGAGCTGGATGCCAAACGCGCCATCCGGCAAGGGGCGGAGCTGGCTGCCGTCATCTAGCCTCCCGGCCCTTTCGTATCCTGACAAACCCCTGAACCTCAGGGGTTTTCTTCATCCGGTGCTGTGCTAAGGTAGCGCCATCATCGCCTTTGACAAGGAACTGCCCCATGGATGCCCTCCATCTGTTACTCAATCGCCACTCCTGTGGTCGTCTGGCCGAGCCTGCCCCGAGTGGCGAAGTGCTCGACAATATCCTCAAGGCCGGGCTGCGGGCGCCGGATCACGGCACTCTGACCCCCTGGCAGTTCATCCTGTTTGAAGGGGAGGGGCGTGAGCGTCTGGGGACATTGCTGGCCGATGCCGCCCATGCCCGTGGCGAGGATGCGGACAGTGTCGAGAAGTGCCGCGCCGCGCCACTGCGTGCTCCCCTGGTGATCGCGGTGGCGACCCGTTATCAGGCGCACCCCAAGGTACCGAAACTGGAGCAGGAGCTCTCTGCCGGTTGTGCCCTGATGGCGATGCAGATGGCGGCCCAGGCCCAGGGCTTCAACGGCATCTGGCGCTCCGGCTGGTTCATCTTCGACGAGCAGATCCATGGTGCACTGGGGCTGGCACCGGAGGATCAACTGGTGGGCTTCCTCTACCTTGGCACCCCCATGCTGGAGGCCCGAAAGCTGCGCGAGTTGCCCATTCAGGACTTCGTGCGCAGCTTCTGAAGCACAGAACGCCAAAAGCCCTGATTATTCAGGGCTTTTTTGTTTTCTGACAAAGCCCTCAGGCTGTACTGATAAATGCGCACTTGCCAAGAGGGGAGAAGGGGGTTGGCCGGACATTTTTTGAATTGTGAGAGATTCTTCTCACTCCTGGTTTATTACGCTATGTAAAACGTTTGCGCCACGTTATTATCCCACTGCCAGTTTAGAAGGTGACCCCTTCTAATTTTCTGCGATGAGAGTCGCAATTCCGTAGCACCTTTTTAGAGCCCAACGTCTTGATGACATTGGGCTTCATTTTTTGCGGGATCGGCACGTCAGCGTTCTTTCTCCTCTGCCTCTTCTCTACCTCACCCGGCCTCTTTTCGGCGATCTTTTGCACAGTCATTGATGTGGCCTCGATTGGAATCAGGATCAGGGTCAAATATCCTGCATTTGCAGGTGAAATCCGGCCCGGGATCCGCCAGCATCGGCAGAGACAAGAGAGCCAGAGGCTTCCCTTTGACGTCGACTGCCCGCACCTTTGCCATCCGGAGGCCATATGTGGTTCAACCGCAAGCTTGAAAAAGAGAATCAACAGCTCAGGGAGGCGATGCTTCTCAAAGAGCAGCAGCACCAGAGCGAGCTGGCCGAATTGCGTGCCACCATCGGTGAATACGAGCACATGCAGCGCACCAGCCGGGAGCGTGGCGATCTCTTCAATCAGGTGATCTCCTGCCAGAACCAGGGAGGCGAGATGCTGCAGAGCGTGCGGGAAGCGCTGGCTGGCAGTGCCGAGCACCTGATGGCGGAAAAGGGAGCGCTCTGCGAGCTGGATCAGCTCTTTGCCCAGACCCGGGGCGCCATCACCCGTCTTTCCAATCGTGCCCATGCCATCACGGATGAGGCGGCTCGCAGCCTCGCAGCCGTCCATCAGCTCGATGCCAGCACATCCGCCATCAACCAGTTCGTGACCGCCATCCAGGGCATTTCGGATCAGACCAACCTGCTGGCACTCAATGCGGCCATCGAGGCGGCCAGGGCCGGTGAAGCTGGTCGAGGATTCGCCGTGGTCGCCGATGAGGTGCGTCAGCTGGCGAGCAAGGCTCATGAAGCCAGCAGCCAGATCGAGGTGCTGGTCAGGCAGATAGTGGCACAGGCGCAGGAGATCAAGTCCATCATCGATGACAACCAGGCCAGTGCCGCCGAGGTGGCGACCTCCTCCTCCCAGATCGATGTGGTGGTGACCCAGGTGCTGGCACAATCAGGCCGGATGCAGCAGGTGATCCACAGTGCGGCCTCCACCTCCTTCCTCAATACCACCAAGCTGGATCACGCCGTCTGGAAGAACACCATCTATCGGCTCATCGATCAGCAGCATTTTCACGAGCCGGTGAGCGACCACGCTCAGTGTAGGCTGGGCAAATGGTATTTAGAGGGGCAGGGTGCCGAGCTCTTCGCCCACAAGCCGGGCTTTCGTGAACTGGACGGGCCCCACAAGCGGGTCCACGAGAGCGGCAAGGCCGCCCTGCACGCGCGCGAGCAGGGCGATATCAAAGGGATGGTCGAGCAGCTCAAGACCATGGAAAACGCCAGCATGCAGGTGGTGCACTGTATCGACCGCTTGCTGGAAAGCGCCTGAGCGAGCCTCGGGCCTTCCGCTCAACTTTTGACTGGCAGCAGCCGTGCCGGGTTGCCTGCCACCCTGGCACCGGCCGGTACATCTCTGGTCACGACCGAGCCCGCACCCACGACAGCTTCCCGCCCTATGGTGACGCCGGGAAGCAGGATGGCGCCGCCGCCAATCCAGACCCTGTCTTCGATGGTGACCGGCAGCGCCGTCTCAACCCCCTGAATACGCTCATCGGCGTCCAGCGCATGGGCGGCGGTGTAGATCTGCACGTTCGGCCCAATCATCACCTCGGCACCGATGTGAATGGGGGCATTGTCCAGCAGGGTGGCCCCCATGTTGATGTAGCTACCCTTGCCAAGGTGGATGTGGCGGCCATAGGTGCAGTAGAGGGGCGGGCAGATGAAGGCACCCTGTGCCAGCTCGCCGACGATCTGCTGCAGCAGCGCCAGCTGTTCATCCTCCTCGTCGCTGCGATTGAAGCGGCGGTACAGGCGGGCCGTCTCCCGGCGCAACAGATCCAGCTCTGGCGCCATGCAGTTGTAGGGCTGGCTGGCGATCATCTTCTCGTATTCGGTCATGACTGGGCCTCGATGGGGTGGAGGAAGAGAGGATAAGCCATCGGGGGGCAGAGAAGCGTGAGGCTCTCCCCAGAGTGGGCAGAAGGAGAATGGGCGTCCGGAAACGACAAGGGCACCCTGGGGTGCCCTTGTCGTTCAGCGACCTAAGTGTTGCCGCTGTGGCCTGTTGCTTGTCAGCCGAGTGTGCGGCTGATGGGTTGGCAACTGCCGTGGCTTGTTGTTTATCAGCCGAGTGTGCGGCTGATGGGTTGGCAGCCACCGTGGCTTGTTGTTTATCAGCCGAGTTTGCGGCTGATGGGTTGGCAACTGCCGTGGCTTGTTGCTTATCAGCCGAGTTTACGGCCGATGGGTTGGCAACTGCCGTGGCTTGTTGTTTATCAGCCGAGTGTGCGGCTGATGGGTTGGCAACTGCCGTGGCTTGTTGTTTATCAGCCGAGTGTGCGGCTGATGGGTTGGCAACTGCCGTGGCTTGTTGTTTATCAGCCCAGTTTGCGGCCGGAGAGGCGGCACCACTCCTCTTTCACGGCGGTCGGGTCCATCTCGAACCACTGGCCATAGATGGTCTCCAGCTCTGGCGCCTGGCTTTCCAGCACGCCGGAGAGGGCCATCAGGCTGCCCGCCTTGCCGTGGCCGGCGATAAGCGGCGCCAGTTCCCGCAGCGGGCCGGCCAGGATGTTGGCGACCACCACGTCCGCTTCGACGTCTTGAGGCTGATCCGCCGGCAGGTAGAGTTCGATCTGGTCGGCAACGCCATTTCGCTCGGCGTTGTCACGGCTGGCCTGGATGGCCTGAGGATCGATGTCGATGCCGATGACCCGGGCGGCCCCCAGTTTCAGGGCGGCGATGCCGAGGATGCCTGAGCCGCAACCAAAGTCGACCACGGTTTTGCCGGCCAGATCCAGCCCGTCCAGCCACTGCAGGCAGAGTGCCGTGGTGGGGTGGGTACCGGTGCCAAAGGCCAGGCCCGGGTCCAGCATGACGTTGACCGCATCGGGGTTCGGCACGTCGCGCCAGCTCGGGCAGATCCAGAGCCGCTCGCCGAACTGCATGGGGTGGAAGTGATCCATCCACTCGCGCACCCAGTCCTTGTCTTCCAGCAGCTCCACCTTGTAGCCCACGTCTTCACCGAAGATCTGCTGGAAGAAGGCGATGGTGGGAGCCGGATCGGTTTCGGCGTCGAACAGTCCCATTACTTCGGTCTCGCCCCAGAGCGGGGTTTCACCGGGCATGGGCTCATAGACGGGCACATCCTTGGCATCCATAAAGGTCACCGCCTGGGCCCCACGCCCCAGCAGCATGTTGCTCACCTTGTCTGCGGTCTTGGCAGTGGCGTTGATTCGAATTTGTATCCAGGGCATGGCGTCGGCTCTTCATAAATGTGAAACCGCGGGATTCTATCATCATGGGCCCGTGCTGTCGTGGTTTGACCATGGCCTCATGGGGAAGGGAGGTAACTCTGCCAAGTTGGCACGGTTAATGTATTCCTTCATGGGTGACGGGAAGCAACTTGTTCCCGCTGAATGCTTTGCTCTATGAAGTTCCGTCATCTTTTTTCAGCCACCTTCGGGTGGCTTTTTTTATGCCGGTGCGCTGAAAAGCGGTTAATTGGGAGGGAAAAGCAGAGATTGGCACGTTATCTGCAAAGTTATAGATGTCCTGCATAAGGATATGTGTGTGATTGTTACCCCAACGTTCAGGTTTTTTGGGCCATCCCGACGGGATGGCCTCTTTTTTATGGTTTTTTCGGGGGAGATACCCCGTCAGGGACAAAGGTTACCTGCGGGGCTGTGCACTCTTGGGGCTTGTCACTGGTGATTTCACCCCATGATGGTGCATTTATTTACCTACAAGGGAATAGTCAGGATGACGATCCCCGCTCTGGCGGCGCCTCAGCGATGGAAGCCGCTCATGTCGATCACCAGCTTGCCCACCATGCGACCCGCTTCCAGCTCGGCATGAGCCCGGGCCAGGGTGAGGGGCGTCAGTTCGGGCACCACCTTGCTGAGGGTGGTCTTGAGCACCCCTTCATCGATCAGGGCCGCGACCCGGCCGAGCAGGTTGTGCTGCTCGATCATGTCCGGGGTCTGGAACAGGGAGCGGGTAAACATGAACTCCTGGCTGAAGGTGACGCTCTTGGGTTTGAGCAGACCCAGATCCCAGGGGTCACTGGACTCGGCGATGGTGCAGATATGACCAAACGGACGGATGAGGCTGGCCATGGTGTTCCAGTGCTGCTCGGTGGCGTTGGTGCAGAAGATGGCATCCACCTCGCTGATGCCGAGTGCCTTGAGCTCCGCCTGCAGATGGTGATGGCTCACCACCTGGTGGGCCCCCATGTCCAGGCACCATTCCCGGGTTTCGGGGCGCGATGCGGTGGCGATCACCTCCATGCCGGTGAGCTGGCGGGCGAGCTGGATGGCGATGGAACCAACTCCGCCGGCGCCCCCGATGATCAGCAGTCGCCCGGTGCTTTCGCGGGTGAGGCTCATGCGCTCGAACAGGGTTTCCCAGGCGGTGATGGCGGTGAGCGGCAGGGCGGCGGCTTCCAGATCGGTCAGGGTGACTGGGGCGATGGCGGCGATGCGCTCGTCCACCAGTTGCAGGGCGCTGTTGCTGCCCGGGCGGCTGATGTCGCCGGCATACCAGACCCTGTCACCGGCCTTGAACAGGGTGACGTCGCTACCGACGGCGATCACCTCGCCCACGGCGTCCCAGCCCAGTACGCGGGGGCTGCTTTCGACCTTGTCCTTGGGGGCGCGTACCTTGGTGTCGACCGGATTGATGGAGGTGGCGTTGACCCGTACCAGCAGATCCCGCGGGCCCGGTGTCGGATCGGGCAGATCGCTCTCGATGAAGCAGTGGGGGTGGTTGCTTGGCAGATAGTGAGTCAGGGCGATGGCTTTCATGGCTTTTCCTTTCAAATAGCAGTGTTCGGGATTGCCACTCACTCTAGTCTGGGTGATTATCAAGATTAAGATGGGTAATTGGTAAAGACTGTTTGAATATATGAACAATGTCGAACTGGAGTTGATGGGGCTGTTCGCCACCGTGGTGGAGCAGGGGAGCTTCACCGGGGCGGCCGAGGTGCTCGGCATGCCCAAGTCCTCGGTGAGCCAGAAGATCTCGCGCCTCGAATCCCGGCTCGGGGTGAGGTTGCTGCAACGCACCACCCGCAGGCTCAGCCTGACGCCCCAGGGGGAGGTCTATGTGGCCCATTGTCAGGAGCTGCTGGCACTGGCGCGCAACGCCAATCTGGCGATGGCGCGGTTGCGCGCGGCTCCTGGAGGGCGGGTGCGGATCACTGCTCCCGAAGCCACGGGAACCTTGCTGCTTGGCCGGATACTGGCCGAGTTTCGCGCCCTCTACCCCGAGGTGGTGCTGGAGCTGACCCTTTGCGATGAACAGCTGGATCTGGTGGGGGAAGGTTACGATCTGGCGCTGCGGGCAGCGCCGCTGAAAGATTCCAGCCTCATCTGCCGGCGCATCGGCCAGGTGGCGCGCCATCTGGTGGCATCTCCCGGTTACCTGGCGGCCAACGGGACGCCGCTCCAGCTCTCGGAGCTGGCCGGACACGCCTGCCTGGTACATGGCTCCTTGCCGGTGTGGCCATTGCAGGAAGGGGGCTGGCGCCCTCGCGGGGCCTGCCAGAGCAACAGCCTGCTGGCGCTGCGGGAGCTGGCACTCCATGACGGGGGGATTGCCCTGCTGCCGGCCCATGTCTGCGGCGACGATCTGGCGGCGGGGCGACTGCTCAAGGTGCTGCCGGATCTCCTAGTTCCGGTGAACCCCTTCTATCTCATCTACCCGAGCCGGGAACACCTGGCACCCGCCCTTCGCAGCCTGATGGACTTCGTGGCCGAACGTCTTCCCTTCGCCTGATCACTGGTGCTGGCCAAGGGGAGCCTGAGCCGGTTCGAGACCGAGCGGGACCGACTGGCGTTCCGCCAGCATGCGGATCTGCCCTTCGATGAGGCCGGCATGGGGGCCGAGCACCAGCACCAGCTGATATTCGTTGAGCACGACCCAGGAGAGGCAGCCCAGTCTGGCCAGGCAGGATTGATCCACCAGGGCCATGTCGCGAACCCGCAGGCTGAGGCGGGTCAGGCAGACGCTCATGGCCTGCAGGTTGTCCATGCCCCCCAGCATCTTGAGGTACTGGATAGCCAGCATCTGGGGATCGGTGGGGGCCACGGTCGCGAGCCGGGAGAGATCCTCGGCGATGGGTTTGCCCGGCAGACTGAGGGGGGCGTGTTCCAGCAGCCGGGAGAAGAGCAGGGCATAGACGACGAAGAAGAGGATGCCCAGGGGGATGAGCCAGAAGCTGTGCAGACCGGCGTGGTAGCTCAGCACCAGATCCAGCAATCCGGCAGAAAAGTAGCTGCCCACCTGGATGTCGAGCCCGCTGCAGATGGCCAGCGACAGCCCGGTCAGCAGGGCATGGGCCAGAAACAGCCAGGGAGCGGTGAAGGCAAACAGGAACTCGATGGGCTCCGTGATGCCCACCAGTGCCGAGGTGAGCGCCAGGGTGAGCAGCAGCCCTCCCTGGGGCAGTTGTTGCATCCGCTGGCGATGGATCCAGATGGCAAAACAGGCACCGGGCAGGCCGAACATGATGACCGGATAGAGCCCGGCCACATAGCCTTCATGCAGCGGCTGGGCGGTCGAGAGGGCTTGCAGGTTGCTCTCCCCGAGCCCGATGAGGCTGCCCAGCACCTGGTGCAGGCCGAGGGGGATCAGCAGCCGGTTCAGCACGCCATAGCAGAAGGCGCCAAATGGCGTGGTGAGCAGATCGGAGGCGAGCAGGGTGAGCCCCTGTTCCAGCAGCGGCCAGAGGATGGAGAGGGGGAGCACCAGCAGCAGGCAGGCCAGCGCCGAGAGCAACATGCCCGGCAGATCTTCCTGCAGGGGGCGCAACCAGCCCGGCAGCCGCAGAGTGCGGGCCCGGGAGCAGACCATGGCGGTGACGAGCCCGGCCAGCAGGCCGCAGATCATGTCCGCATGCAGCCCGGGCACCAGGGTGCCCAGCGCCGAGCTCAGCAGCAGGAAGTTGACCGCACCGGCGAGCGCCTGGGCTCCTTGCCCCTGGCGACTCAACCCGAAGGCGATGGCCACCGCATAGATGAGCGGCATCTGGCTGAAGAGGGCGCGACCGGCGAGGGAGAGCACGGCGAGATCCAGCACGTCCGGTTGGCCGAGCCGGTGGAGCAGGGCGGCCAGGGGCAGGATGGAGACGGGCAGCAACAGGGCATAGCCGAGGCGCTGCAAGGACTGGGTCAGGATCTTTCTGGCGTTCTGGACTGGCATGGGGGCACGGTATTTGTGACGTGGCGCACATTTTACCCGTGAGCCCCCATTTGGGAATAGGCGAGCCTTCCTTTATTGATCCTTTTCTTAATTTTGATCAAACAATCGACGGACACGCTGATCCGGGGCAGGAGTGAGCAGGCTGACAAGAACAAAGGCCGCCAGGCCAAGGGCCAGGCTCGGGACGATGGCGTGCAGACCGGCCAGCTTGATCCCCCACTGGCTCAAGGTACCGTAACAGAGGATGCCGCAGACCATGCTGGCCAGGGCTCCCGGGCCGTTGGCCCTGGACCAGTAGAGGCCGAGCACCAGGGGCCAGAGGAAGACCGCCTGCAGGCCGCCGAAGGCGAGCAGGTTGAGCCAGATGATCATCTCGGGGGGCTGGAGCGCCGCCAGCAGCACCAGGGTACCCAGGATCAGGGTGCAGAGCAGGGAGAGGCGCGGCACCCGGACCTCCAGCTTCTCCTGCCTGGGGTTGAGGTAATTGAGGTAGAGATCTTTCACCAGGGTGGCGGAGGCCTGGATCAGCTGGGAGTCGATAGTAGACATGATGGCCGCCATGGGGGCCGCCAGGAAGACCCCGGCCAGCCAGGGGGGGAGCACCTCCATCATCAGGGAGGGCATGATCTTGTCCGGGCTGTCCATGCCGGGCAGGATGGCGCGGCCCAGTGCCCCGGCCAGGTGCATGCCGAACATCAGCAGGGCGCAGACGATGGTGCCGATGAGGATGCCCCGGTGCAGCGCCTTGCTGTCCCGGTAGCCAAAGCAGCGCAGCGCCGAGTGGGGCAAGCCCACCACCCCGATGCAGACCAGCACCCAGAAGCTCAGCATGAAGGGCTGGGTCAGCATGTCGCCGGCCCCCTGGGGGCTCACCAGCTTGGGATCTATCTCCTTGAGCTGGTGGACAAGATTCGGCAACCCGTCACCGGCGATGAGGATGCCCGCCAGCAGGGCGCCAGTGCCGATGAGCATGACGATGCCCTGCAGGGCATCCGTCATCACCACGGCGCGAAAGCCGCCGATCACCGTGTAGAGCAGCACGCAACTGGCAAACAGGAAGAGCCCCTGCTGATAGCTGAGGCCGGTCGCCGTTTCCAGCAGGCGGGCGCCGCCGATGAACTGCACCACCATGGTGGCGATGAAGGCGAGGATGATGGTGACCGAACCCAGCACGACCACCGCCCTGCTCTGGTAGCGGGCCCACAGCATGTCGTTGATGGTCACCGCGTTGACCCGGCGGGCGATGATGGCGAACTTCTTGCCAAGCACCCCCAGGGTGAGCCAGACGGTGGGCAGCTGGATCATCGCCAGTAGCACCCAGCCGAGGCCGACCTTGTAGGCGGCACCCGGCCCGCCGATGAAGGACGATGCAGAGGTATAAGTGGCCACCAGGGTCATGGCGAGCACCAGCCCCCCCATGCTGCGGTTGCCGATGAAGTACTCCTGCATGAAGTTGCCGCCGGTCCGGTGGCGACTGGCCCAGAAACCGACCCCCAGTACCAGCACCAGGTAGATGCAGAGCGGCAGCATCAGCTCAAGATTCATGGGGTGGTACCTCGCTATCCAGGGGAATATCGACGAACAGGCGATCCACCATGAGGGCGCAGAGGCCGATGAACAGCAGGGGCATCAGGATGCAACTGAGCAGGAACCAGAGGGGCAGGTCCCACAGCTCGAGATCCTCGGGGATGAAATAAGCCGAGCCATACCAGGCGACAAAATAGAGCAGGGTCAGCAGCAGGCAGAAGGCTGCTTCCCGACGGGCGAGTGCGAAACGGTTCACTGTGGCCTCCGACGAGTGAGCGGGGCGCAAGAATAACAAAAAAGGGCCATGTCGCCATGGCCCTTTTTTACGTTGGCGATCCGGGTGGATCGCGCAATTTCCCGATGAAAGGGGTCTTTGCAGACCCGACTTCTTGTGCAGGTGGTGGCTGCTCGTGCTGCCACCGTGCTCAATGGGTCGGGCCTCAAGCCATTACAGACCCGACTTCTTGTGCAGGTGGTGGCTGTTCTGTGCTGCCACCGTGCTCAATGGGTCGGGCCTCAAGCCATTACAGACCCAACTTCTTGTGCAGGTAGTGGATGTTGGTGCCACCGTGCTGGAAGTTTTCGTCCTTCATGATCTCTTTTTGCAGGGCGATGTTGGTCTTGATCCCTTCCACCACCAGCTCGTCGAGGGAGTGACGCATGCGGGCGATGGCCACGTCACGGTTCTCCCCATAGCAGATCAGCTTGCCGATCATGGAGTCGTAGTAGGGGGGGACCTTGTAACCTGCATAGATGTGGGATTCCCAGCGCACGCCCAGGCCGCCCGGCGCGTGGAAGCGCTGGATGAGACCGGGAGAGGGCAGGAAGGTGGCCGGATCTTCGGCATTGATCCGGCACTCGATGGCGTGGCCACGGATGCGGATGTCCTGTTGGGTGATCGACAGGGGCTGACCGGCGGCAATGCGCAGCTGCTCCTTGATGAGGTCGACGCCGGTGACCATCTCGGTGACCGGATGCTCCACCTGGATACGGGTGTTCATCTCGATGAAATAGAACTCGCCGTTCTCGTACAGGAACTCGAAGGTACCCGCACCGCGGTAGCCGATCTCGAGACAGGCGCGCACGCAGCGCTCACCGATGAACTTGCGCATCTCGTCGGTGATGCCGGGGGCCGGCGCCTCTTCCACGACCTTCTGGTGACGGCGCTGCATGGAGCAGTCCCGCTCACCCAGATAGAGGGCGGTACCCTGACCGTCAGCCAGCACCTGGATCTCGATGTGGCGCGGGTTCTCCAGGTACTTCTCCATGTAGACCATGTCGTTCTTGAAGAACTGGCCCGCTTCGGATTTGGTCAGCGCGATGGCGGAGGCCAGTTCGGGCTCGTTGCGCACCACGCGCATGCCGCGACCACCACCGCCACCGGCGGCCTTGATGATCACCGGATACCCGATCCGCTTGGCGATGGCGGCGTTGCGCTTGGCATCGTTGTCCACCGGGCCGTCGGAGCCGGGTACGCAGGGCACGCCCGCCTTCTTCATCGCCTCGATGGCGGAGACCTTGTCACCCATCAGGCGAATGGTCTCGGCGCGCGGGCCGATGAAGATGAAGCCGGATTTCTCGACCACTTCGGCGAAGTCGGCATTCTCGGAGAGGAAGCCGTAGCCCGGGTGGATGGCGACGGCACCGGTCACCTCGGCGGCGGCGATGATGGCCGGCACATTGAGGTAGGACTCACCGCTGGCAGGTTTGCCGATGCAGATGGTTTCGTCCGCCAGGAGCACATGCTTGAGCTCCCGATCGGCAGTGGAGTGAACGGCCACTGTCTTGATCCCGAGCTCTTTGCAGGCGCGCAGGATCCGCAGGGCAATTTCACCGCGGTTGGCGATGACTACTTTGTCCAACATGGGTGGCATTTTCCCTTATTCGATGATGAACAGCGGCTCGTCAAACTCGACGGCCTGACCATTTTCAACCAGGATCGCTTTGATCACGCCGGCCTTGTCAGACTCGATTTGGTTCATCATTTTCATGGCTTCGACGATGCACAGGGTGTCGCCGACATTGACGTGCTGACCGACTTCCACGAACGGCTTGGCTTCCGGGCTGGAGGAGCGGTAGAAGGAGCCCACCATGGGGGAGCGCATCAGATGACCGCTCGGGGCGGCATCGGCAGCAGGTGCAGCGGCTGCTGCCGGAGCAGCGGCAACCGGTGCGGCAACCTGAGCTGCGGCCTGGGGCATGATCATCTGCGGGGCAACGCTAACCTGGCCGGAGAAATTACGGCTGATGCGAACGGACTCTTCCCCTTCGGAGATTTCCAGCTCGGCGATGCCGGACTCTTCAACCAGTTCAATCAGCTTCTTGATTTTGCGGATATCCATTAGCATTCTCTTTCTTCTTTATCTGATCAGTGATTATCAAGCCGCGCGCAACTGATGCACGGCCGCGGTTAAAGCGAATTGGTAACCATCGGCACCCAACCCGCAGATCACCCCCTTGGCGACATCAGACAGATAGGAGTGATGACGGAAGGGCTCCCTGGCATGAACGTTTGACAGGTGAACCTCGATAAAGGGGATGGCCACACCCAGCAGGGCATCGCGCAGGGCAACGCTGGTATGGGTGAAGGCGGCGGGATTGATGATGATGAAATCCACCTGGCCCATGGCCTGATGGATGCGGCCGATCAGCTCGTGCTCGGCATTGGATTGCAGATGTTCCAGGGTGACACCGAGTTCGCTGGCGCTGCGCGTCAGATCGGCGACGATCTCATCGAGCGTCTTGCTGCCGTAGATTCCCGGTTCCCGCTTGCCCAGCAGATTCAGATTGGGGCCGTTAAGCAGGAGGATTCGGTGATGTTGCGACATATTGAGTACATCCTCGATGATTATGCTGCTATCTATCAGCTATCTTTGGACTACCAAAAATCTAGCCAATTTTTGCACAAATCGGTGTGCCCTGACACACAGATTTCGCAATTATATTGATTTCGTGAAAATTAGCAGCATTTTACTGGTCTAATCTCTACATCTGGCTGTTTATTGGCCTGGTTTGCCCGCAAGCCCTGCCTGCCACCGAACTCTGCCCTGTCCGGATCCCGAAGACAACAAAGCCGGCACGTGGCCGGCTCTGTTGACGTGGGGAAGAGACTCACGCCGCTTCCGACTTCTCGCGGATCAGCTTGTCCACGACCCCCGGATCCGCCAGGGTGGAGATATCCCCCAGGCTGTCGGTTTCGCCGGTGGCGATCTTGCGCAAGATACGCCGCATGATCTTGCCGGATCGGGTCTTGGGCAGCCCCTCGGCCCAGTGGATCACGTCCGGGGTCGCGATGGCGCCAATCTCCTTGCGCACCCACTCCTTCACTTCCTTGTGCAGCTCGCGGCTCGGCTCTTCCCCGGCGATCAGGGTGACATAGGCGTAGATGCCCTGTCCCTTGATCTCGTGGGGAACGCCCACCACCGCCGCTTCGGCGATTTTCGGATGGGCCACCAGAGCGGACTCGATTTCGGCGGTACCCATGCGGTGGCCGGAGACGTTGAGTACATCATCCACCCGGCCGGTGATCCAGTAGTAGCCGTCCTCGTCGCGACGGGCACCGTCGCCGGTGAAGTAGCGACCCGGGAAGGTGGAGAAGTAGGTCTGCTCGAAGCGCTCGTGATCGCCGAACACGGTACGCATCTGGCCGGGCCAGGAGTCGGTGATCACCAGGTTGCCCTCGGTGGCGCCTTCCAGCGGCTCACCCAGGTTGTCCACCAGAGCAGGCTGTACTCCGAAGAAGGGACGAGTGGCCGAGCCGGGCTTGAGCGCGGTGACGCCGGGCAGCGGAGTGATGAGGATGCCGCCGGTCTCGGTCTGCCACCAGGTGTCGACGATGGGGCAGCGCTCGTCGCCGATGGTGCGGTAGTACCACTCCCAGGCTTCCGGGTTGATGGGTTCACCCACCGACCCCATGATGCGCAGGCTGGTGCGGGAAGTGCCTTCGACAGCCTCCTTGCCCTTGGCCATCAGTGCGCGAATGGCGGTGGGGGCGGTATAGAGGATGGTGACCTGGTGTTTGTCCACCACCTGACTCATGCGGTTGGTGGCCGGGTAATTGGGCACCCCTTCGAACATGACGGTGGTGGCGCCGTTGGCCAGTGGCCCGTAGACCAGATAGGAGTGACCGGTGACCCAGCCCACGTCGGCGGTACACCAGTAGATGTCCTCTTCGTGGTAGTCGAACACGTATTTGAAGGTGAGGGCGGCATAGACCAGATAGCCGCCCGTGGTGTGCAGCACACCCTTGGGCTTGCCGGTGGAGCCGGAGGTGTAGAGCACGAACAGGGGATCTTCGGCGCCCATGGCTTCGGGCGGACAATCCGGGCTGGCGGCGTTGACCGCATCATGCCACCAGATGTCTCTGTGCTCGTGCCAGGCCACGTTGCCACCGGTGCGCTTGAGGACGATCACCTTGCTGACCTTGGTATCCGGGTGGGTAAGGGCCTCATCCACGTTCTTCTTGAGGGGGATGGGGCGACCGCCTCGCAACCCCTCATCGGCGGTGATGACGACGGAGGCGCCGGAGTCGATGATGCGGCCCGAGAGCGCCTCCGGCGAGAAGCCGCCGAAGACGATGCTGTGCACGGCCCCGATGCGGGTACAGGCCAGCATGGCGATGGCCGCCTCCGGCACCATGGGCATATAAAGGCAGACCATGTGGCCACGCTTGACCCCCTGGGCTTTGAGCACGTTGGCAAACTTGCACACTTCGGCGTGCAGTTCGCGATAGGTGATCTTGCGATCTTCAGCCGGGTTGTCCCCTTCCCAGATGATGGCGACCTTGTCGCCGCGCTCGCTCAGATGGCGATCCAGGCAGTTGGCCGAGACGTTGAGCAGGCCATCCTCATACCACTTGATGGAGACGTGGCCCGGATCGTAGGAGGTGTTCTTGACGCGGGTGTAGGGGGTCATCCAGTCGAGGATCTTGCCCTGCTCCCCCCAGAAGGCGTCCGGATCCTGCACCGACGCCTGATACATGGCTTCATAACCTTCCTTGTCCAGCAGGGCGCCGTTGCCGATGTGGGCCTTGACCGGGTAGACCTTGCTCTCGCTCATCTCTCACTCCTGTGAATACATTTTCTTAATGATTGAGTAACAACCTATACCTTTGGTTCCCGAGGGCAATTAGACTTTTGGATAGCGACGAAGATAGCGGGCGGGAAGCCATGATGATGAAGCAGAAGGGAGCCATGGGCTCCCTTCTTTGCTTGCGTGGTGGCGCGGCCAAGGCTCAATGGCGGAGGGGGAGCAGGGGAGGCAGGCTGGGTTCTGGCAGGGGATGGCTGAACAGGTTGCCCTGTCCCTCTTCGCAACGCAGGGATTGCAGGAACTTGCGCTGGGGCTGGGTTTCTATCCCTTCCGCCGTGACGGCCATGCCGAGGGAGCTGGCCAGCTGGACTATGGTCCGGCACAGCTTGCGGCTGTGCTTGTCGTCGGGCAACGCCTGGACGAAGGCCCTGTCTATCTTGATGCGATCGATGGGCAGGCTCCTGAGCAGGCTCAGGGAGGAGAAACCGGTGCCGAAGTCGTCGATGGCGATCTGTACCCCCAGCGCCTTGAGGCGGGTGAAGAGCCGCAGACTGTGATCCACGCTCTGGATGATGCTCTCGGTCACCTCGATCTCCAGCCGTTCGGCAGGAAAACCGGTCTCGGCCAGAATGGCTGTCACCCGCTCCACGTAGTCGTGGGAGCGCATCTCCCTGACCGACACATTGGCCGAGAGCCGGGGCACGGCGAGCCCTTCTGCCAGCCACTGCTGACCTTGCCGGCAGGCGGTGCGCATCACCCATTCGCCCAGTGGTTCGATGAGACCGCACTCCTCTGCCACCGGAATGAAACGGTCCGGGGATATCATGCCAAGGCTGGGATGCTGCCAGCGGATCAGGGCCTCCAGGCCGCTGAGATGACCATCCGCCAGATCCGTCATGGGTTGGTAGAGCAGGCGAAACTCTTGCTGCTCAATGGCCTTGAGCAGTCCCTGCTCCAGCAGCATCCGCTCCCTGGTCTGTGCCGTCATGTCGGGGGAGTGGAACAGATAGCCGTTGCGGCCATGGCGCTTGGCTTCATGCATGGCGTTGTCCGCCGCGCTGATAAGGCTGTCCGGGGTCTGGCCATGCTCCGGATAGAGGGAGACGCCGATGCTGGCGGAGAGCCTCACCCGCTCCTGGGCGATGTCGGCGGGATCGTGCAGCCTGCGTTGCAACCCCTCGATGAGACCCAGCAGATCCTGGGTGTCTCTGATGGCGGGCAGCAACACCAGAAATTCGTCTGCCCCCAGGCGGATGGCGATGTCTCCGGGGCGCAGGCAGTGGCGAATGCGGTCTGCCGACAGCTTGAGCAGCAGATCGCCGGCACTTTGCCCCAGGTTGTCGTTGATGAGCTTGAAGCCGTCGAGATCGATGAACAGCAGCGCCAGGACGTGGCGGTTCACCCTGGCCGTCTCTATCTCCAGGGTGAGGCGCTCTTGCAGCAGATGGCGATTGCCGAGATCGGTGAGGGGATCGTAATAGGAGAGGTGCTGCAAGCGGGCTTCGGCCTGATAGAGACGCAGTGCATGAAGGTGGGTCATCTCCTGCAGGCCGGGTGACACGGGCGCGTCGAGGTGGGGGCCTGTCTGTGCGGACTCCCTCATCACGAGGACGATGCCGCTGAAGGTGCCGTCCTCATCCAGCACGGAGCTGACGCTCACTTGCCAGCGTGCCGGGGAGGCCGCGCGGGAGAGACCGACCATTTCCACCTCAAATGTGCATCGGGGGGGACCTTGCCGCAGTTGCTGAAACAGCGGGAGCAGCTGGGGAGTCTGGGCAGGGACAATGTCGAACAGCGTCTTGCCCGGGTGCTCTGCCCGTGCGAGGCCGGTCAGTTCGGCAAAGCGTCCGTTGACGTCGCGACACCTGAATTCGTGATCGAAGACCCCAATCCCGACGGGCGCCTGGGCGAACAGCTGTTGCAACTCGTGGGGAGAGAGCGGGCCTGACAAATGCCGTGTCGGAACCGATTCGGGTAGCACTTTTTCCATGGAGGCTCCTGAATTGATTGCTTTGTCATTTGGACGACTGTGTCAGTATGGCAGGAAGTGTCAGGAGAGAAAGAAAGTGTGAGAAGGGTGTGAAATCAACGAGATGTCAGCCTTTCTGGCGGCCAAACGCCTGGATCCCGCGAACGAACACCAGCCAGCCCACCAGATGAAACGGCAACGCCATGGCGTAGAGCACCAGCCAGTGGCTCTCGGTGCCGCTGCTGTTGATGAAATCTGTCCAGGCGGCGAGCAGGGCCAGCATGCCCGCTATCTGGAAGCGGCGACGCAGCACCACTTCCACCCCGAGATTGGCGAGGTAGAGGGTCAGCAGGATGCCGGCAAAGCCGGTGAGCTGGGCGGTGCCATAGAGCGCGCGGTCCGGGTTGAACAGCAGCGTCACGAGGGGAGTGAGACCCTGATCCCGCGGGATCAGGGCAAGCAGCCAGCATGCGATAAGAAGCAGGGCTGTCTTCATGCCGGGCTCAGTCGGCGGACGGTGCCGGTTTGACCAGGGAGAGGTAGTTGGCGTCCATCTTGAGGAACACCCCCAGCAGGCGGGCACTGGCACCGTAGAAGCCAAACGTGTCGGCGGCCCTGCAGGCCTGCTCGAAGCGCTCGAACCAGCCCAGCAGGTGACCGTGCAGCAGGGACTCCTGCTCGCCAAGCCACGCCTCGCGCTGGTCGGCGGTGGTCGACTCGGCGGCGCGGATGATGAGGCTGCCCATCAGATCCAGCTCGATGGCCAGATGATCGGCAGGCTCATTGTACTTGTCGCTGACGTTGATGCCGAGGCGATCGAGGCGTGCCTGCATCTCGGTCATGGGGGCCTGCATCAGCTGCTTGCCTTCGCCCCGGTAGAGGGATTCGTAGGGCAGGGCACCCTGCCCGGGAGCGCTCAGGAACAGGCCGGCGAAGTCGGCGGCCAGGGCCGTCTGGCGCTCGGGGCGCACCAGCAGGCGGGCGATGGCATCGTTGAGCTCGGCCACGGCTTCGCGCATGGGGTCGAGAGTAGAGAGGCTCTTCAAGAAGCTGCGCACGTCATAGGTGTCGTATTCAGCGATCTGTGCATCACTGAGTTCGGCAGCAAACAGGGTGGAAAACCACCAGTAAAGCTCGGCCCGGCGTTCGCTGGTCGCCATGAATTCCTGCATTTTTCCTCCGTGGATGACAATCGGGAGCCTTGATGGCCCCCGATTCTAACGACTTTAAAAATAAAGGAAACTCATGGGGCCTTTTGACCGGATAGCGCCAGGAGAGGGGGTCGCATTCGCGGGATCACCGTGGGCGACGAGGAGGCCGACCTACTCCTCGACGCGATAGAGCACCTGCTTGCAACGGGGGCAGATGTGCTGGCGGCGGTAATCCATCTGGTGCACCAGGCCGACTTCCCGCTGCTGATGATGACCGCAATGGATGCAGAAAATGAGATCCCCGTCGGCGGTGCCGGGGTGGGCCGCCAGGTACTGCTCCCGGGTGGGAAGTGTCTCCCAGTTGGCGGTGCAGGCACCCTTGCGGCTGGCGGTGTAGTAGACCCAGTAGAAGAGAGCGAAGACCGCGACAATCACGAACAGCATCAGATGATCCATCATGGCGTTTCCCCTTGTGTTCCGGGATGGCAGGAAGCGACACCCGCTCGTGCAGATGTCCCATGGCCTAAAGATGTTATCTGTTAGTAAATGCTATATCCATGATCTGGCTCTGGTTTTCATCGCCTTGCCCGGGAAGCGGGGACGATGGCTGGAGCCGGATTGCTGGTGTGGGGAGGCCGGGGGGATGAGCGAAGCCAGGGGGCGGGATTCGAAATTTGCGACGTATTTTACATTTTATAAACAATTTTTTGGGTGGTTGGACTGTCTCTTTGATCCAGCTCACGTTACAATGCGCGGGCCCACTTCACCTATCGCGCAAACGATTTTCAGGAGATAAACGGATGTTGAAACGTGACATGACCATCGCCGGCTATGATCCAGAGCTGTGGCAGGCCATCACAGACGAGACCCGTCGTCAGGAAGAGCACATCGAGCTGATTGCGTCCGAGAACTACACCAGCCCCCGCGTCATGGAAGCCCAGGGCTCCCAGTTGACCAACAAGTACGCCGAAGGCTACCCGGCCAAGCGTTACTACGGCGGTTGCGAGTATGTGGATGTGGTTGAAACCCTGGCCATCGAGCGCGCCAAAGAGCTGTTCGGTGCCACCTACGCCAACGTGCAGCCGCACTCCGGCTCCCAGGCCAACAGCGCCGTCTACATGGCCCTGCTGCAACCGGGCGACACCGTGCTCGGCATGAACCTGGCCCACGGCGGTCACCTGACCCACGGCTCCCCCGTCAACTTCTCCGGCAAGCTGTACAACATCATCCCCTACGGCATCGACGAGTCCGGCAAGATCGACTACGACGAGATGGAGCGCCTGGCCGTTGAGCACAAGCCGAAGATGATGATCGGCGGCTTCTCCGCCTACTCCGGCATCGTCGACTGGGCCCGCATGCGCGAAATCGCCGACAAGATCGGTGCTTACCTGTTCGTGGACATGGCCCACGTGGCCGGTCTGATTGCCGCCGGCGTCTACCCGAACCCGGTGCCCCATGCTCACGTGGTCACCTCCACCACTCACAAGACCCTGGCCGGTCCGCGCGGTGGTCTGATCCTCTCCGCCGCCGACGACGAAGATCTGTACAAGAAGCTGAACTCCGCCGTCTTCCCAGGTGGTCAGGGCGGCCCGCTGATGCACGTCATCGCCGGCAAGGCCGTGGCCTTCAAGGAAGCGCTGGAGCCCGAGTTCAAGACCTACCAGGCCCAGGTCGTGAAGAACGCCAAGGCCATGGCGGCGACCTTTATCGAGCGCGGCTACAAGATCGTCTCCGGCGGTACCGACAACCATCTGATGCTGGTTGACCTGATCGGTCGCGAGCTGACCGGCAAAGATGCCGACGCAGCCCTCGGCAAGGCCAACATCACCGTCAACAAGAACTCCGTACCGAACGACCCGCGTTCTCCGTTCGTGACCTCCGGCGTGCGTATCGGCACCCCGGCCATCACCCGCCGCGGCTTCAAGGAAGCCGAGTCCATCCAGTTGGCCAACTGGATCTGCGACGTGCTGGACAGCCACGACAACGAAGAAGTGCTGGCGACCGTGCGCGAGAAGGTGCTGGACATCTGCCGCCGCTTCCCGGTCTACGCATAATCAGCCTGACCTTCAGGTTGAAGACCAATGCCACCCTCGGGTGGCATTGTTTTTTGCAGCGTCTGGCAAGATGAGACAGAGGTGACCATGTGCAATGACATGGAAGAGGACGCGCTGGAGGCGTCACTGCGGCAGACGGTTCGCGCCCAGTACCACTTTCGCACCAGCGAACAGGGGCTGCTGGCCTGGGATGTGCGCCGCTTGATTCGGCTGAGCCGCAACCTGCCGGTGCAGGCGGTGGCACTCGGCGAGATTGCCGAGCTTGACCGCGACCATTGGTACGGCCATGGCGACGCCACGCCCACGGTGCGCAGCGTGGTGGCGCATTGCCAGCTCATGATGGCGGCGGATCTCGCCTATCCCATCCTGCTGGACAGCGCCGGTCGGGTGATGGATGGCATGCACCGGGTAGGCAAGGCGCTGATGCTGGGCCACAGCCATATCGAGGCGCGTCGTTTTGCTGTGGATCCTGAGCCCGATTACCTGGATTGCGACCCCGAGGCGTTGCCCTATGACGACTGAGTCCTGCCCGAAGGCCTGGCAGGTTGTCCCTTGTTTTCATGGGCTTTTACCGGCTCTGGATGGCCGTGTTACACTGGCCGGCCTAGCGCCAGCCCCCGGGGCCTGCGCCCATTTTCATCCACGCCGGAGGTCAGATGCATTGCCCTTTCTGTAGTGCCGTTGATACCAAGGTGATCGATTCCCGTCTGGTGGCCGAGGGCCATCAGGTGCGCCGCCGTCGCGAATGCCTGCTCTGTCACGAGCGTTTTACCACCTTCGAAATGGCCGAACTGGTCATGCCCCGCGTCATCAAGTCCAACGGCTCCCGCGAGCCCTTCAACGAAGACAAGCTGCGGGCCGGCATTCTGCGGGCGCTGGAGAAGCGGCCGGTGAGCATGGAGGCCATCGAGAAGGCGGTCAACCACATCAAGTCCCGCCTGCGGGCCACCGGCGAGCGTGAAGTCGCCTCCCAATTGGTGGGCAATCTGGTGATGGATGAGCTCAAGAGCCTGGACAAGGTGGCCTACATCCGCTTTGCCTCCGTCTACCGCAGCTTTGAAGACATTCGCGAATTCGGGGAAGAGATCGCCAAGCTGGAGAAGTAACGCCGGCCTGTCGCTCCCTATGTGAATAAGAGAGGGCCTGCCGTTGCGGCAGCGCCAGTTGTTACACCAGTGAGACATCCAGATAGCGCATCGTTGCACTGGTGAAAAAGTATGAGGGCGTGCGGCCGCATCCTGCGATGTGTGTGCCCGTCGCCATGGCGTCAGATGCCATGGCCGATCTGCCCGAGAAGGCGTGCGGCAAGCGCGTACACCCTATTTTCTTGTCCCATCGGATGGCCGTGCCACGGGGGACAGGTTGCTGGACACAGGAGCCCGGATGTTTAGTCAAGACGATTACCAATGGATGAGCCGGGCCCTCGAACTGGCCCGGCGCGGCCGTTACACCACGGCTCCCAACCCCTGCGTGGGCGCCGTGCTGGTGAAGGCCGGCGTTGTGGTGGGGGGGGGCTGGCACAAGCGGGCCGGTGAGCCCCATGCCGAGGTCTATGCTCTGCACGCGGCAGGGGAAGAGGCCCGCGGTGCCACCGCCTATGTGACCCTGGAGCCCTGCTCCCATCATGGTCGCACGCCCCCCTGCGCCGAGGCGCTCATCAAGGCCGGGGTGACCCGGGTGGTCGCCGCCATGGTGGATCCCAATCCCCAGGTGGGCGGGCGTGGCCTGCGGATGCTCTCCGAGGCGGGGATCAAGACCGATTTCGGCCTGCTGGCCGCGGAAGCCGAGGCCCTCAACCCCGGTTTCTTCAAGCGGATGCGCACCGCGTTTCCGCTGGTGACGGTCAAGCTGGGGGCGAGCCTGGATGGTCGCACCGCCATGGCGAGTGGCGAGAGCCAGTGGATCACCTCTCCGGAGGCGCGCCGGGACGTGCAGCGGCTGCGGGCACGTCACGATGCGGTCCTCTCCAGCGCCGAAACCGTGCTGGCGGATGGTGCCTCCCTCACCGTGCGCTGGGACGAGCTGCCCCCCTCGGTCAAGGCGGGCTATCCCAAAGAGACCCTGCGCCAGCCGCTGCGGGTCATCGTGGATTCGCAAAACCGGCTCACCCCGGATCTGCCCCTGTTCCAGAGCGAGAGCCCGGTACTGCTGGCCCGCCACAAGGCATCCGGTGAGTGGCCCGCCTGGGTGCAGCAGCTGGAGGTGCCGCTGCTGGATGGCAAGCTGGATCTGGTCAGCCTCTTCATGCTGCTGGCCAAACAGAACGTCAACTCGGTACTGGTGGAGGCGGGGCCACGGCTGTGCGGCGCCCTGCTGGAGAAGGGGCTGGTGGACGAGCTGGTGCTCTATCAGGCGCCCAAACTGATGGGGGATGAGGGGCGCGGCCTGTTCCATCTGCCGGGGCTGACCCGGCTGTTCCAGGCCCCCAAACTCAACCTCAAGGATGTGCGCATGCTTGGCCAGGATATTCGCATCACTGCGAAAATAGCCTGATTTTTCAATGTTCACGGGGGCATCCGTCGCCCCCGTCATCAGCAAGGTGATCTGCATGTTTACCGGAATTATCGAAGCGGTGGGAACCCTGGCCGAGCTGCGTCGCCAGGGGGAGGACATGGCCCTCACCGTGCACGCGCCGACCCTGGACTTCAGTGACGTCAAGCTGGGCGACTCCATCGCCACCAACGGCGTCTGCCTCACCGTGGTGGCGCTCGGGGATCACAGCTATACCGCCGACGTCTCCTTGGAGACCCTCTCCCGCACCGGTTTTTCTGCCGCCAAGGTGGGGGATCCGGTCAACCTCGAGAAGGCGTTGATGCCCACTTCCCGCCTCGGCGGCCACCTGGTCTCCGGCCACGTGGACGGCATCGGCGAGGTGAAGAGCAAATCGTCCAGCGGCCGCGCCATCGAATACTGGATCAAGGCGCCGGGGGAGCTCTCCCGCTACATCGCCGAGAAGGGCTCCATTGCAGTGGATGGCATCAGCCTCACCGTCAATGCGGTTCAGGGGGATCTGTTCCGGCTGACCATAGTGCCCCACACCGCCCAGGAGACCACCATCGCCCGCTGGAAACCCGGCTACCGGGTCAACCTCGAGGTGGACCAGATAGCCCGCTATCTGGAACGGCTGATGACGGGCAAGCGCGAGCAGAGCAGTGCCTCTACCCTGACCCTGGAGAAGCTGGCCCAGTCCGGATTCTTGTGAGCCGTTTTGACGGGAAAACGCGGTTCTGTGATCCCGCGCGGATTGAAACGGGGCCGCGTGCCCCCATCTAGAGCACAATACGCAGTATCAAGTCGAGCCGACTGGCTCAATCCCCAAGCATGTTGATGGAGTAGCCCATGGCGCTGAGCACGACCCAGGAAATCATTGCCGATATCAAGGCTGGCAAGATGGTGATCCTGATGGATGACGAAGACAGGGAGAACGAAGGGGACCTGATCATGGCCGCCTCCTGTGTCCGCCCGGAAGACATCAACTTCATGGCGCGCTACGGTCGAGGCCTCATCTGCCTGACCCTGACCCGGGATCGCTGCAAGCAGCTGGCGCTGCCGCTGATGGTTGATCGCAACAATGCCCAGTTCTCCACCGCCTTCACCGTCTCCATCGAGGCGGCGGAAGGGGTGACCACCGGCATCTCCGCCGCCGACCGCGCCGTCACCGTGCAGGCCGCGGTGGCGCCCCATGCCAAGGCCGCCGATCTGGTGCAGCCCGGCCACATCTTCCCGCTGATGGCGCAGGATGGCGGTGTGCTGACCCGCGCCGGCCACACCGAAGCGGGCTGTGATCTGGCCCGGCTGGCCGGCTTCGAGCCAGCCTCCGTCATCGTCGAGATTCTCAACGAAGACGGCACCATGGCCCGACGCCCGGATCTCGAGATCTTCGCCGAGGAGCACGGCATCAAGCTCGGCACCATCGCCGACCTTATCGAATACCGCAACCAGCACGAGACCACGGTAGAGAAGGTGGCCGAGTGCAAGTTGCCCACCGAATACGGCGAGTTCGACCTCGTCACCTTCCGCGACACCATCGACAACCAGGTGCACTTCGCCCTGAAGAAAGGGGACGTGAAGGCCGACCAGCCGACCCTGGTACGGGTGCACCTGCACGACGTGCTGAGCGATCTGCTGCTCACCGACCGCCACAGCGCTCGCAGCTGGCCGCTGCCCAAATCCATGGCCCGCATCGCCGACGAGGGCGGGGTGCTGGTGATCCTGGGGGTGGAAGCCCATGGCGCCGAGCTGCTGGCCAGGGTCAAGGGTTTTGAAGCCGCCGACAAGGGGCTGGCACCGGAAGGGGCCAAGTGGCAGGGCACCTCGCGCCGGGTCGGCGTCGGCTCCCAGATCCTCAAGGCGCTGGGGGTCGGCAAGATGCGCCTGTTGAGCTCCCCCAAGAAGTACCATGCCCTCGGTGGCTTTGGTCTGGAAGTGGTGGAGTACGTCGGCGAGTAAGCGCTGCGTATGGTTGAATTCATCACCATGGCCGCCCGTTGCGGCCATGGTTTTTTGTCGCGGCTCTGTTGTGCTAGAATGCGTGCACTTTTGAGCCCGGCCCCTAATTGATTGCACAGAGACAGGATTTCCAATGAAGATTATCGAAGGAAATATCGCCGCTCCCGAGGCGCGTGTTGCTATTGTCGTTGCCCGTTTCAACAGCTTCATCAATGACAGCCTGGTGAACGGCGCGCTGGACGTGCTGAAGCGTCAAGGTCAGGTCCAGGAGAGCAATCTGACCCTGGTGCGCGTACCGGGGGCCGTCGAAATTCCCCTGGCGGCCAAGAAGCTGGCCAAGAGCGGTCAATACGACGCCATCGTCGCACTCGGCACCGTCATCCGCGGCGGTACCTACCACTTCGAACTGGTAGCGAGCGAGAACGGCAAGGGTCTGGCCCAGGTAATGATGGAATACGACATTCCCGTTGCCTTCGGCGTGCTGACCACCGAAAACATTGAACAAGCCATCGAACGCGCCGGTACCAAGGCGGGTAACAAGGGTGCAGAGGCTGCACTGAGCGCGCTCGAAATGATCAACGTCCTGAAACAACTGGACGTGTAACGAGGAGAAATGCATTGAAACCGTCCGAGCGCCGTAAGGCCCGCCATTGCGCCACCCAGGCCATCTACCAGTGGCAGATGACCCAGGCCAACGTGGGCGACATCGAAGAGCAGTTCAAGATCGATCAGGACACCAAGGGTGTGGACCTGAACTATTTCCGCGATATGCTGTTCGGGGTTGCGGTCCACTGCAACGAGCTGGACAAGGTGTTCGCGCCTTTCCTCTCCCGTCCGCTGGAAGAAGTGGACATGGTGGACAAGGCGATCCTGCGTCTGGCGACCTACGAGCTGACCCGTCGTGAAGATGTGCCGCCGCGCGTGGTGATCAACGAAGCGATCGAGCTGGCCAAAGCCTTCGCCGCCGATGACAGCCACAAGTTTGTCAACGGCGTCCTGGACAAGGTGATCAAGACGCTGCCCAAGCGCTGATCCTGCTGTCCGTCAGCAATTAAGAGAGGAGCCAGCTTATTGCTGGCTTTTTACTGTATGGGTGAATTTGAGCTGATTGAGAAGTACTTCAAGGTCCCCCACGCCCGCAAGGACGTGGTGATGGGCCCTGGAGATGACTGTGCCCTGCTGACCCTGCCCCCCGACGCCCAGTTGGCGGTGAGCACGGACACCCTGGTGAGCGGCGTGCACTTCTTCCCCGACATGGATCCGGTGGATCTGGGCTACAAGGCGCTGGCGGTCAATCTCTCCGATCTGGCCGCCATGGGTGCCGAGCCGCGCTGGGTCTCCCTGGCCCTGACCCTGCCCGCCATCAACGAGCGCTGGGTCGCCGGTTTCGCCGAAGGGTTCCTCGAGCTAGCCGAGTACTACAACGTGGCGCTGGTGGGGGGAGACATGACCCGCGGGCCCCTCTCCATCACCGTCTCGGTGAAAGGATCGGTCCCGGCAGGTCGCGCCCTGATGCGCAGCGGCGCCAAGGCCGGTGACGGGGTCTACGTGACCGGTACCCTGGGGGATGCCGCCCTGGCGCTCTCCCACCTGCTGGGCAAGCGCACCCTCAACGAGAACCAGCTGGCGGCCGTGCTGCCGCGCCTCGACCATCCCCATCCCCGCATCCTGGCCGGTCAGGCCCTGCGCGGGCTGGCCAGCAGCTCCCTGGATCTCTCCGACGGCCTGGCCTCGGATCTCGGCCACATCCTCAAGGCGTCCGGCGTGCGGGCCCAGATCGATCTCAATCTGCTGCCCCTCTCCCCCGTGTTGCAGGATGCGGTGCCGGCCATGGATGCCTGGCAGCTGGCCCTGGCCGGGGGCGACGACTACGAGCTCTGCTTCACCGTGCCCCAGGAGCATCACGGCGCCCTGGACACGGCGCTGGCCAATTGTGGCGTGAAGTTCACCCGCATCGGTCGCATCCTGGCCGGGGAGCCTGGCATCGACTACCTGCAGGACGAACAACCCGTCGAACTGCACCTCAAGGGCTGGGATCACTTCGCATGATGTCTTTCAAGATAAAGCCCGAGCTGACGCGGCTGAACCTTAAAAACCCGCTCCACTTTCTGGCGGTGGGGTTTGGCTCCGGCCTCTCCCCCAAGGCGCCGGGCACCATGGGGACCCTGGCAGCCATCCCGCTCTATCTGGTGGTGAGCGGGCTGCCGACCTCCTGGTTCATCGCCCTGCTGGTGGTGGGTTTCGTGGCGGGCATCCGCATCTGCCAGAGCGCCACCGACGCCATCGGGATGCCGGATCACGGGGCTATCGTCTGGGACGAGGTCATCGGATTCGGGGTCACCATGATTGCGGCCCCGGCCGGCTGGGAGTGGGTGCTGGCGGGCTTCGTGCTGTTTCGCCTGTTCGACGTGCTCAAGCCCTGGCCCATCTCCTGGTTCGATCGCCGCATTCACGGCGGGCTTGGCATCATGCTGGACGATCTCATCGCCGGCCTGTTCGCCCTGGCCTGCATGCAACTGCTTGCCCACTGGTGAGGGGAGGCGGCTCCCGAACGCCCTCTCGCTGTTTTTTCACTCATCTCCTCTTGCAAAGAGGTCGGATATACCGCACACGCAGGCCCTGAGGGGCCTGCGTTTTTTTGTATGCAATCCCTCCCGGCTTGCCGTGCCGGCGGGCCTGTGGCCCAGGTTGATCCTTCTGCATTGTCCCTATTTAGCTCTGCCTATTTTTCCTTACTCCGGATATGCTGCCGTCAAAAAATCATTTCACATAAATATTCACTACTCATTCGAAGCTCGCCAGCATAACGCTGATAGTGAATAAGATGGTTTGTTGCTATTTTGTTGAAACATAATTGGTTGATGGTCTCGCATTGCCAGCGTAATCTCTGGTAATGTGACTTTTATCGACATTTTAACCCCAGGGTGTCGGCATTCTCTGGGCAAAGTATTGCGAAATTGTATAACTGGATCATTTACACCCGCGGGCAAACCGACTAACTTACTCGCGGGTTATTCCAAAAAAATGCAAAAAACCCGCCCGGATCGCTGGTTTGGCTGCCTCATGGATTGAGCGTTAATTACACAACAACGGCTCTCGAGCAGTACCAAGGCACAACCAGCATCTGCGGCTGATTTACGGACGAATTATTTGGGACGGATGTCCCCCGCAGAGGTAACCATGTCCTTGCTTGAAGTCAAAAACTTGCGGATCGAGTACCCCTCCCGCTACGGGGTGCTTGCCGCGGTCAAGGATCTCTCTTTTTCTGTTGAAAAGGGCGAGATCGTCGGCGTCGTCGGTGAGTCCGGCGCTGGCAAATCCACTATCGGCAACGCCGTCATCGATCTGTTGAGCCCGCCCGGTCGCATCGCCCGTGGTGACATCTACCTCAACGGCGAGCTCATCTCCGGCAAGAGCCAGAATGAGATGCGGGCCATTCGCGGCTCGCGCATCGGTTTCATCTTCCAGGATCCCATGACCTCCCTCAACCCGCTGTTCACCGTGGAGCAGCAGCTGGTGGAGACCATCCTCGCCAACACCGACCTGTCCCGCGAGGCGGCCTTTGCCAAGGCCCTCGAGCTGATGGGGGCGGTGGGGATCCCGAACCCGGACGTGCGCATCAAGCAGTATCCTCACCAGTTCTCCGGTGGCATGCGCCAGCGGGTGGTGATCGCCATCGCCCTCTCCGGGGATCCCGAGCTCATCATCGCCGATGAGCCGACCACGGCGCTGGACGTCTCCATCCAGGATCAGATCCTCCAGCTCATCCGCAACCTGTGCAAAGAGCGCCAGGTAGGCTGTATGCTGGTGACCCATGACATGGGGGTGGTCTCCAACGTCACCGACAAGGTGGCGGTGATGTACCGCGGCGATCTGGTGGAGTTCGGCACCACGGAACAGGTGCTGGGCCGCCCCAATCACCCTTATACCCGCAGCCTCATCTCGGCGGTTCCCCGCTCGGATGTGAAGCTGGTGCGCTTCCCCCTGGTCTCCTATATCGAGGATGCCGGTGCGGCGGATACCAGCATCGATCTCAAGACCCACTGGCTCGGCCAGAGTCAGGACGAGCGCACCTATGAAGGCGCACTGCTGCGGGTGGAGAATGTGGATCTGAAGTTCGTCACCAAGGATTCCATCTTCCCGAGCCGCCGCCAGTACGTGCGCGCCTGCAACAACATCAGCTTCGAGATCTTCGAGGGTGAGACTTTCGGTCTGGTGGGGGAGTCGGGCTCCGGCAAATCCACCATCGCCCGTGCCATCACCGGGCTCTATCCGCCCGATACTGGCAAGATTGTCTTCGAGGGGATCGATCTCACCGCCCTGAAAGGGGAGCACGAGCGTCGCCCCCTGCGCCGCCAGATGCAGATGGTGTTCCAGAACCCGTACTCTTCGATGAACCCGCGCATGAAGGTGCGTGACATCATCGCCGAGCCGATCCGCTTCCACCGCCTCGCCGAGAGCGAGCGGCAGATAGAGCAGATCGTCGGGGACCTGCTGGATCACGTGGGCCTGGGCCGCGGCGCCGGGGTCAAGTATCCCCACGAGTTCTCCGGTGGCCAGCGCCAGCGCATCTCCATTGCCCGCGCCCTGGCGACTCGCCCGCGCTTCCTCATCTGCGACGAGCCCACCTCGGCGCTGGATGTCTCGGTGCAGGCCCAGATCCTCAACCTGCTCAAAGACTTGCAACAGGAGCTTGGGCTCACCATGCTGTTCATCAGTCACGATCTGCCGGTCATCCGCCAGATGTGCGACCGCATCGGTGTGATGCAGCACGGTCATCTGGTGGAAGTGGCCGAGACCGAGAAACTGTTCACCAATGCCGAGCATGAGTACAGCCGCAAGCTGATCTCCCTCATGCCGGAATTCAAGGGAATGTCCCGCGAGGGGCTGGAAATCGCAAGCTAGGAAAGCACCGGTTCGCCGGTTTGTCTGTCAATAAAAAGCCAAAAGCATGGAGAAAGACATGAAGAAAGGATTATCCAAGATCGCCATGGCGCTGTTCGCCGCTGGTCTCGCGTTCAACGTTTCTGCTGCCGACATCAAGGTCGCCGTCGCGTCCGACGCCACCTCTCTGGACCCGCAGGAGCAGCTCTCCGGTCAGACCCTGGAGATGTCTCACCTGGTGTTCGACCCCCTGATGCGTTACACCCAGGATCTGCAGTTCGAGCCGCGTCTGGCCGAGAAGTATGAGCGCATCGACGACAAGACCGTCCGTTTCCACCTGCGCAAGGGTGTGAAGTTCCACTCCGGCAACGACTTCACCGCCGATGACGTGGTATGGACCGTCAACCGTCTGAAGGCCTCCCCGGACTTCAAGGCGATCTTCGACCCCATCGCCGAAGCCAAGAAGGTGGATGATTTCACCGTGGATCTCGTCACCGCCAAGCCGTTCCCGCTGGTGCTGCAGACCGTCACCTACATCTTCCCGATGGACTCCAAGTTCTATAGCGGCAAGACCGAGGCGGGCAAGGACAAGGCCGAGATCGTGAAGAACGGTGACTCCTTCGCCTCCACCAATGTCTCCGGTACCGGTCCGTTCAGCGTCAAGTTCCGCGAGCAGGGCGTGAAGCTGGAATACGTGCGCAACGCCAACTACTGGGACAAGGCCTCCAAGGGCAACGTCGAGAACCTGACCGTAGTACCGATCAAGGAAGACGCCACCCGTGTTGCAGCCCTGCTGGGCGGCGACGTGGACATGATCTACCCGGTTGCCCCGAACGATCTGGAGCGCGTGAAGAACGGCAAGGATTCCCAGCTGGTCACCCTGTCCGGTACCCGTGCCATCATCATCGAGCTGAACCAGAACACCAACCCGGCGCTGAAAGACAAGCGCGTGCGTCAGGCGATCAACTACGCCATCAACCAGGTGGGCATCGTCGACAAGATCAACAAAGGCTTCGGTACCCCGGCCGGCCAGCTGAGCCCGAAAGGCTACGCAGGCTACAACGAGGCCCTCAAACCCCAGTATGATCTGGCCAAGGCCAAGGAGCTGATGAAGGAAGCCGGTTACGAGAAGGGCTTCAAGATGAGCTTTATCTCCCCGGCTGCCCGCTACGTCAACGACGTCAAGATTGCCCAGGCCGTCTCCGCCATGCTGTCCAAGATCAACATCAAGGTGGATCTGAAGACCATGCCGGTGGCCCAGTACTGGCCGGAGTTTGACAAGTGCGCCGCTGACATGCAGCTGATCGGCTGGCACTCCGACACCGAAGACAGTGCGAACTTCTTCGAGTTCCTGACCTTCACCAAGGATGCCAAGACCGGCATGGGTCAGTACAACTGCGGCGGTTATGCCAACGCGGAAGCTGACAAGATGGTGATGGAAGCCAACACCGAGACCGATCCTGCCAAGCGTGCCGCCATCCTGCAGAAGGTGGAAGCCATGCTGATCGACGACGCTGCCTATGTGCCGCTGCACTGGGAAGACCTGGCCTACGGTGCCAAGAAGAACGTCGACATCAAGCCGGTGGTCAACGTGATGAACTTCCCTTATCTGGGTGACCTGGTGGTCAACAAGTAAGCGAAGCGTTTAAGGAAGGACCCGGCGGGGCACCCATGGTTGCCCCGCCATTAACAGAAGCCTGTGCCAAGACACAGGCCACGTAGAAGGACAAGCATGTTTACATTCCTGCTGAAACGGTTCTATCAGGCCGTGATAGTGATGTTCGTCATCAGCCTGGTCGCCTTCTCCATCCAGGACAACCTGGGGGATCCGCTGCGCGAGCTGGTGGGACAATCCGTCTCCGAGTCCGTGCGCCAGGAGCTGCGCGACAAGATGGGACTCAATGATCCCTTCCTCGTGAAATACAGCCGCTTCTTGAAGAACGCGGTACACGGGGATCTGGGCACTTCCTATTTCTTCAAGCGACCAGCCCTCGAGGTTATCCTCGACAAGCTGGTGGCTACCCTTGAGCTGGTGTTTGCCGCCGCGCTCATCATCGTCGTGGTCTCCATTCCGCTGGGGGTTTATTCGGCGATAAGACCGCGCAGCATCCTCACCAAGGTCATCATGGCGGTGAGCAGCATCGGCATATCGATCCCGGTCTTCCTGACCGCCATCATGCTGATGTACCTCTTCTCCATCCAGCTGGGCTGGCTGCCGGCCTATGGCCGTGGCGAGACCTACAACCTGCTGGGCTGGGAGTCGGGCTTCTTCACCTGGGACGGTATCCTGCACCTGGTGCTGCCTGCGGTCTCCCTCTCCTCCATCATGCTGCCGCTGTTCATCCGGCTGGTGCGCTCGGAGATGCTGGAGCAGCTCTCCTCCGAGTACGTCAAGTTTGCCCGTGCCAAGGGGCTGGACAACAACAAGGTCTACTACCAGCACGCCCTGAAGAACACCATGCTGCCGGTCATCACGGTGGGCGGTGTGCAGATCGGGACCATGGTGGCCTACACCATCCTGACCGAGAGCGTGTTCCAGTGGCCGGGGACCGGCTTCCTCTTCCTTGAGGCGATCCACCGGGTCGATACGCCGCTGATCACCGCCTACGTCATCTTCGTCGGCCTCATTTTCGTGGTGACCAATACCCTGGTCGACCTGCTCTACGGGTTGATCAACCCGACCGTCAACCTGACCGCCAAGGGGTAAGCACATGAGTAACGCAGTGACTGCGAGCCCGAGTCGTTGGGCACGCTTCAAAAATTCCGACATCGTCTACTACTTCCTGCGGGACAAGGTAGCCATGTTCAGCTTTGCGGTGTTTGTGGTCTTCGTGCTGGCGGCTCTGCTGGCACCCTGGATCGCACCGCACAACGTCTATGACCAGACCAGCTTCGATCTGATGGATGCGGAGCTGCCCCCCTCCTGGCTGGAAGGGGGCGAGGCCCGCTTCTGGCTCGGGACCGACAACCAGGGACGCGACATCTGGAGCACCATCCTTTATGGCGCCCGCATCTCGCTGACCATTGGTCTGTTCGCGGTGGGGCTGCAGCTGGTGCTCGGTATCGTCATCGGTCTGATGGCCGGTTACTTTGGTGGTCGCATCGACAACCTGCTGATGCGCTTTGCCGATGTGCAGCTGTCGTTCTCCACCATGATGGTGGCGATCATCATCTCCGCCATCTTCCAGGCGACCTTTGGCTCCGAGTTCTACTCGAAGTTCGCCATCCTGATGCTGGTGGTGATCATCGGTATCGCCGAGTGGCCCCAGTATGCCCGGACGGTGCGCGCCTCCGTGCTAGCGGAGAAGAAGAAGGAGTATGTGGAAGCGGCTCAGGTGATGGGGTTCCGCGCCCCGCGCATCATGTTCCGCCACATTCTGCCGAACTGCCTGTCCCCCATCCTGGTCATCTCCACCGTGCAGGTGGCGAACGCCATCATGAGCGAGGCGGCCCTCTCCTTCCTGGGTCTGGGGATGCCCGTTGATCAACCGTCCCTGGGGTCGCTCATCAGCGTGGGCTTCAACTACATCTTCTCCGGATCCTGGTGGATCACCGCCTTCCCGGGCCTCTGCCTGGTGGTGCTGGTGCTGGTGATCAACCTGCTGGGTGACTGGCTGCGGGATGTGTTCAACCCGAAGATCTACAAGGGCTGATAAACCTCTCCACGAACTGGCTGCGAGGCCGTGATCAAGGTTCATGTGCTGCTCGCTTATGTGGAACCAAGGAGTGCTCACGTATGTCTCGGTTCCTGAGCGGCTTGTAACCTTGTTGACGGCCTTCTCGCGACAGTATGTGAACAGGGTTGGTCCGGCACAGTGAATAACAAAAAAGGGCGCCATCAGGCGCCCTTTTTTATTGCTTGCGATAACCCTTGTCAGGCCTGCAGCCAGCTCTCGATGCGGGTCTGAATGCCCACACTGTCCAGCCCCAGCAGGGCGTAGATCTCATCCTGGGTGCCCTGCTCGATGAAGCGATCCGGCAGGCCGAGGTTGAGCACCGGTTTGCACTGCTTGCTGCCCATCAGCAGTTCGTTCACCGCAGAGCCTGCACCGCCCATGATGGCGTTGTCCTCGAGGGTGACGAACTGATCGTGGGAGGCGGCCAGGGAGAGCACCAGCGCCTCGTCCATGGGTTTGACGAAGCGCATGTCCACCAGGGTGGCATCCAGCGCCTCGGCGGCTGCTCTGGCCTGTTGCAGCAGGGTGCCGAACGCCAGGATGGCGGTCCCCTTGCCCTCGCGAACGACACGTCCTTTGCCGAGGGGCAGGGCCTGCATCTCGCTCTCGGCCTGGATACCGGTGCCGCTGCCACGGGGGTAGCGCACCGCCGCTGGCCCGTTGCACAGATAGCCGGTGTAGAGCATCTGGCGGCACTCGTTCTCGTCGGACGGGGTCATCACCACCATGTTGGGCACGGTGCGCAGGAAGCTGATGTCGAACGCCCCCTGATGGGTCGGGCCGTCGGCCCCCACCAGACCGGCCCGGTCGATGGCGAAGAGCACCGGCAGGTTCTGCAGCGCCACGTCGTGGATAAGCTGGTCATAGGCCCGCTGCAGGAAGCTCGAATAGATGGCGACCACGGGTTTCTGGTCGGCGATGGCGAGACCGGCGGCGAAGGTGACCGCATGTTGCTCGGCGATGGCCACGTCGAAGTAGCGATCCGGATATTGCTGGCTGAATTTCACTAGACCGGAGCCTTCGCGCATGGCGGGGGTGATACCGACCACGCGCTCGTCCTTGGCGGCGATATCGCACAGCCACTGACCGAAGATGGCGGAGAAGGTGGGTTTGCCACCGGCGCTCTTGGGCAGGGCACAGTCATCCGGGTTGAATTTGGGGACGGCGTGATAGCCGATGGGATCTTTTTCCGCCGGCTCGTAGCCCTTGCCCTTCTTGGTCTTGACGTGCAGCAGCTGGGGACCCTTGAGATTGCGCATGTTGCGCAGGGTTTCGACCAGGGCGTGAATGTCGTGACCGTCGATGGGGCCGATGTAGTTGAAGCCGAACTCCTCGAACAGGGTGCCCGGTACCACCATGCCCTTGAGGTGCTCCTCGGCCCGCTTGGCGAGCTCCTTGACCGGCGGCAGCCCCGCCAGCACCTTCTTGCCCCCCTCGCGAATGGTGGTGTAGAGCTTGCCGGACATCAGCCTGGCGAGGTGATTGTTCAGGGCCCCCACGTTCTCGGAGATGGACATCTCGTTGTCGTTGAGCACCACCAGCATGTCCTTGTGGACATCGCCGGCGTGATTGAGGGCCTCGAAGGCCATGCCGGCGGTGATGGCGCCATCACCGATGACCGCGACCACCTTGCGGCCAAGCCCTTCGCTCTCGGCCGCCACCGCCATCCCGAGCGCCGCCCCGATGGAGGTACTGGAGTGGCCCACGCTGAGCACGTCGTACTCGCTCTCTTCCCGCCAGGGGAAGGGGTGCAGGCCATCTTTCTGGCGAATGGTGTGAATGCGCTCCCGTCGTCCGGTCAGGATCTTGTGGGGATAGGCCTGGTGGCCCACGTCCCACACCAGCCGATCGAAGGGGGTGTTGTAGACATAGTGCAGGGCAACCGTCAGCTCGACAGTGCCAAGGCCGGAGGCGAAGTGGCCGCTGGAGCGGCTCACCGAGCGCAGCAGATACTCGCGCAGCTCGTTGCACACCACGGGCAGCCGCTCGAAGGGGAGGGATCGCAAATCGACCGGCGTGTCCGCGAGGGCCAGGTTGGGGAAATCGCTAATATCAACGCTCATATTGTTACTGTTATCCAGCGTTTAGTGGGTTCGCTCGATGATGTAATCGGCAAACGCTTCCAGAATGTCGGTATTGTAGGGCAAGGATTGCAGGGCTGTTAAGGCCTTGTCATGCAGTTCGCGAGCCAGCTCACGGGCATTGTCGAGTCCAAGCAGGGCCGGATAGGTACTCTTTTCCAGCGCCAGATCCGAGCCTTGCGGCTTGCCCAGGGTGGTAGTATCGCCCGTGATGTCGAGGATGTCGTCCTGCACCTGGAAGGCGAGTCCGATGGCGGCGGCATAGGTTTGCAGGGCGGTGAGGGTGGCGGGTTCCACGTCAGCCTTGCACAGGGCGCCGAGGGTCACGGCGCACTCGATGAGGGCCCCGGTCTTGTGGCGGTGCACCTGCTCCAGCTCGGCGAGGCTGATCCGGCGCCCTTCGGCGTCCAGATCCAGCGCCTGACCGCCGCACATGCCGAGATAGCCGGACGCGCGGGCCAGGGCACTCAGCATCCGCACCCGGTTGGCCATCAATGTATCGGGCATGGGGTGGTCGGCCAGAATGGAAAACGCCAGGGTCTGCAGGGCATCGCCCGCTAGGACGGCTGTGCCTTCATCGAAGGCCTTGTGTACGGTGGGCTGACCACGACGCAGATCGTCGTCGTCCATGGCGGGCAGGTCGTCGTGCAGGAGGGAGTATGCGTGAATGCACTCCACGGCGGCGGCGGGGCCATCCAGCAGTTCGCTCTTGACGCCCAGCATCTCGCCGACGGCATAGACCAGGAAGGGGCGCACCCGTTTTCCACCGAGCAGCAGGCCGTATTTCATCGCGTCCCGCAGACGTGGCGCCATGGCGGGCAGGGCGTCAAGCTGTGCCGAGAGGCAGTCGTCGATGCGGCGCCGATGCAGGCGGGAGAAATCGTCCAGGGTCACTCACTCCTCTCCTTGTTCTGCTCGAAAGGGGACCGCTTGCTCGCTGCCATCGGCCTGGGTCAGGAGGATCTGGATCTTCTGTTCGGCCTGTTCCAGCTTCTGCTGGCCGGCACGCACCAGATGGATGCCCTGTTCGAATTGTTTGAGTGCCTCCTCGAGGGGGAGCGAGCCCTGTTCGAGTTGATGCACTATGGTTTCCAGCTCTTCCAGGGTGGCATCAAAACTCAGACGGTCGATTTTTTTACTGGCCATGTCCATCCTCGGGGATTGAAAAAAACGGCTCATCTTAACATCGACCGGCCACAGGGGGGAGGCAGAAAAACGCGGCGTCCTCAAACTATCCTGACCCTGGCCGATAAGAACGGGTATGCAACCACGCATTGCCGATCGGCGATTGCGGTGTACCGGGCTTGCTGCCGGGGACGCAATAGCAGAAAATTCAACGCAATATAATGAGACGGCACGTTCGGCGACAGGAGTAGGGATGTGGATTTAGGGAGTCTGATAGGCTTAGTGCTGGGGTTCGGGGTCGTGGTGTACGGCATGTTGCTGGGCGGCCCCATGAGCATGTATGTGGACATGCCATCGGTCTACATCACCATACTGGGGTCCGTGTTCATCTGCATGATGAAATTCAACCTCGGCCAGTTTCTGATGGCCTTCAAGGTCGCGGGCAAGGCCTTCATGTACAAGGGGGACAAGCTCGACGATCTCATCACCAAGGCGGTGGAACTGGCGGATGCGGCCCGCAAGGGGGGCTTTCTGGCCCTGGAGGCGGCGGAGATCCCCAATACCTTCATGAAGAAGGGCATCGACATGCTGGTGGACGGTCATGATGCCGACGTAGTGCGTGCGGTGATGGAGAAGGACATCGAACTGACGTCCGAGCGTCACGCCACAGCCATCAAGGTGTTCCGCTCCCTGGGGGATCTCGGCCCGGCCATGGGCATGATCGGTACCCTGGTGGGGTTGGTGGCCATGCTGGCCAACATGAGCGACCCCAAATCCATCGGGCCGGCCATGGCGGTGGCCTTGCTGACGACCCTGTATGGCGCCATCGAGGCCAACATGATTGCCATCCCCATCGCTGACAAGCTGGAACTGCGCAGTGGCGAGGAACAGTTGAGCCGCACCCTGATCCTCGACGCCATCATGGGGATCCAGGATGGACAGAACCCGAGGGTGATCCAGGCCATGTTGCAGAACTACCTGAATCAGTCCAAACGCAACAACGGGACCGAATAGGAGCGCACAGATGGCAAAGTGCAAGTGCCCGCCTCCCGGATTGCCCGGTTACATGGGAACCTTCGCGGATCTCATGTCTCTGCTGATGTGCTTCTTCGTGCTTTTGCTCTCCTTTGCCGAGATGGATGTGCAGAAGTTCAAGCAGATCGCCGGCTCCATGGAGAAGGCGTTCGGGGTACAGAACATCCTGGAGGTCAAGGATATCCCCAAGGGAACCTCGGTCATCGCCCAGGAGTTTCGTCCTGGTCGCCCCGAGCCGACGCCTATTGACACCATCATGCAGCAGACCATCGACATGACCCAGACCGAGCTGGATTTCCAGCCTGGGGATGCGGACAAGGCGGGTGGACATGACAAGACCGAAGGCCAGCAGAGCGGTGGCGATACCGCCCAGGAAGCCCAGAAGGCGCAGGAACAGTCCAACACTCTAGCCAAGGCTCTGGCGGAGCAGATGCAGGCCCAAATCCAGGATGGGGCCATCGAGATAGAGGCGCTGGGTCAGCAGATCATCATTCGCATTCGCGAGAAAGCGGCGTTCCCGGCGGGATCCGCCTTCCTGCAACCCCAGTTCTGGCCGGTGATCCGCAAGGTGGCTGCGCTGCTCAAGGATGTGCCGGGGGAGATCACCGTCTCCGGCCACACCGACAATGTGGCCACCGAGGACGAGTTGTTCCAGTCCAACTGGGAGCTTTCATCCCAGCGGGCGGTGGCGGTTGCCCACCAGATGATCAAGGTGCCCGGTTTTGACGGCAATCGTCTGGTGGTGCAAGGGATGGCGGATTCCCAGCCGCTGGTGCCCAACAACAGCCCAGAGAATCGGCGCATGAACCGACGTGTCGAGATCGCCATCATGCAGGGCAAACCGACGGTGTCGGCCCCGCTTGGCGTCTCGGAATCCAAGTAACGCTGGCCCAAAGCAGGATCCCGCTCGCAGGGGCTGACATGGATTTTGTGGCGGCTTCATATTAAGATGCCCCATCCGAACCGACAGCTGCGGCTCTCTTTTGATTGCCGCAGCTTCTCTTTATAAAGCAACCCAGGTTTCGACTATGAATCATACTCCGATGACTGTTCGCGGCGCTGAAAAGCTGCGTCAAGAGCTCGATTATCTCAAGACCGAGCTGCGTCCCCAGATTATCGAAGCGATTGCTGATGCCCGTGAACATGGCGATCTGAAAGAAAATGCCGAATACCATGCCGCCCGCGAGCAGCAGGGTTTCTGTGAAGGCCGCATTCAGGAAATCGAAGGCAAGCTCTCCAATGCCCAGATTATCGATGTCACCAAGATTGCCAACAATGGCCGTGTCATCTTCGGCGCAACCGTGACCCTGCTCAAAAGTGAAACGGAAGAGGAAGTGGTCTACCGCATCGTGGGAGACGACGAGGCGGACATCAAGCAGAACATGATTTCCGTGAACTCCCCCATTGCCCGCGCCCTGATCGGCAAGGAAGTGGATGACGTTGCCATCGTCAAGACGCCGGGTGGCGATGTGGAGTACGAGATCCTGGAAGTTGCCTATCTCTGATTGAACGTCGGGGAAAGAGACAGGGGAGCCGGGCTCCCCTGTTGTCTTTAGTCACCCTGATAGGCCTGGACGAAGGCGTCCTGGTGGCGCTGGAAGAGCCAGTCCCGCAATTGTTCCTGATCCTCCTTGCCCAGCCGGAACTGGACGGCCCAGTCATGGCGATGTGGATTGGCATCCACGTGCCTGACGAGGGTGCCTGTCATGGCCAAGGGAGGGAGATCCTCGATGCGAAGGTATCCGCCAAGTGGATCTCCCTTGGCAAAGGCGTCCGGCAAGCCGGCCACGATGAGACCTCCAAGGGAGAGGCTGTATACCTCGTACTCCGCGTCTTCGGTGCAAAGCACGGCCTTTTCGTCGAGTCGCCAGGCGCGCAGATGGGGCGAACCCAGCTCGGTAATGGTCGGCGCGGCGATGCGCAGCTCGGCGTGGCCCTCCTCTGCCTGGGTGCAGTGGAGCGGGAAACGCAATTGGTAGCCGGCGATGCGGGCTTCGAGTGTCAGGGGCTTGGCTCGCGGCAACAGGCTTTGGAGAGGAAGGGGCAGGGTGCCGCGCAGGTATTGGCTGGTGGCAATGTCTTCATCGTTTCCCAGGTCCCGCAGCATGGCCAGTTCTTCATCGGTGAGGAGCTGATGCTTGTCCATAGTGGGTGTCCACGGCTATTCATCGCAGGTTAAGGGCCTGGCAACTATTTTGGCAAGCGACTTGGGAAGAAGGGAAATGAAGGAAAGAGCGAATGCTCTTTCCTGTTACTTGCGCGGCAACTGGATCTTGGGCTCTTTGGCCTGACGGTAGATGGTCAGTACATGGCCCATGCTCTGTACCTTGATGGCGCCGGTCTCGCGAACGATGGCATCCATCACCAGCTGTTTCATCTCACGATCTTCAGACGCAACCTTAACCTTGATCAGCTCGTGGTGGTTCAGCGCCAGATCGATCTCGGCCAGCACCCCTTCGGTCAGACCGTGTTGTCCCAGCAGGACGACCGGCTTCAGACTGTGGGCCAGGCCCTTGAGATACTGTTTCTGTTTATTGTTGAGAATCATGGCAATTTCTTCATAAGTCAGGGTTGAAAGGGGCGTATTCTACCCCCACTTAGCCCTTAATACTAATAACCCTTGTGGTTTTTTAAAGTCGACAATCATGACCCAGAAAAAACGTTCCCCCAGTTCAACCCGCTGGTTAAAAGAACATTTCGACGACCAATACGTCAAGAAAGCCCAGAAGTTGGGACTGCGCTCTCGCGCCGTTTTCAAGATCGATGAGATCCAGGGCAAAGACCGGCTGCTCAAGCCGGGGATGACGGTAGTGGACCTGGGGGCTGCTCCCGGTGGCTGGTCCCAATTTGCCATCGACCAGGTTGGTGACAAGGGGCGCGTCATTGCGTGCGATATTTTGCCGATGGATTCCATTGCCGGTGTCGATTTCCTGCAAGGGGACTTTCGGGAGGAAACTGTACTCGGCGCCTTGCTGGAGCGAGTCGGCCCCGACAAGGTGGACGTCGTCATGTCCGACATGGCGCCCAACATGAGCGGCACCCAGCAGGTGGATCAGGCCCGTGCCATGTACCTGGTGGAACTGGCGCTGGACATGTGCAATCAGGTCCTGAGCAGTAATGGCAGTTTTGTAGTCAAGGTGTTCCAGGGGGAGGGGTTTGATGCCTATCTCAATGAAATACGTAGACTTTTCTCTGTCGTCAAGATTCGAAAACCAGACTCGTCCCGTGCCCGTTCACGAGAAGTCTACATTGTGGCTACCGGTTTTAAACTGTAGTACCCTAACCCTCATCGTTAACTGTCAGTCTGCGAGGTCATTGATTTGAGTGACATGGCGAAAAACCTAATCCTGTGGCTGGTCATCGCCGTCGTGCTGATGTCGGTGTTCAATAGCTTCAGCCCCAGCGATACCACCAGTCGCCAGCTGGACTATTCCAGCTTCGTGAAAGAAGTGACCCAGGAGCAGATCCGTGAAGTGCGGATGGATGGCAAGGTCATCAATGGCGTCAAGCGCACCGGTGAACGTTTCACCACCATCATTCCTGCGCCGGATCCCCAACTGCTCAACGACATGCTCAACCATAACGTCAAGGTGATGGGTGAGAAGCCGGAAGAACCGTCCCTGATCACGTCCATCTTCATCTCCTGGTTCCCGATGCTGTTGCTGATCGGTGTCTGGGTCTTCTTCATGCGTCAGATGCAGGGCGGTGGCGGCAAGGGCGCCATGTCGTTCGGCAAGAGCAAGGCTCGCCTGATGAGCGAAGATCAGATCAAGACTACCTTTGCCGACGTAGCAGGTTGTGACGAGGCAAAGGAAGAGGTCAAGGAGCTGGTCGACTATCTGCGTGACCCGACCAAATTCCAGAAGCTGGGTGGCAAGATCCCGACCGGCGTCCTGCTGGTAGGTCCTCCCGGTACCGGTAAGACCCTGCTGGCCAAAGCCATTGCAGGCGAGGCCAAGGTGCCGTTCTTTACCATTTCAGGTTCGGATTTCGTGGAAATGTTCGTGGGTGTCGGTGCCTCCCGGGTGCGTGACATGTTCGAACAGGCCAAGAAATCCTCCCCCTGCATCATCTTCATTGATGAGATCGATGCGGTCGGTCGCCAGCGTGGCGCCGGTCTGGGTGGTGGTCACGACGAACGTGAGCAGACCCTGAACCAGATGCTGGTTGAAATGGATGGTTTTGAAGGTAATGAGGGCATCATCGTCATCGCCGCCACCAACCGTCCCGACGTACTGGATCCTGCGCTGCTGCGTCCAGGTCGTTTCGACCGCCAGGTCGTGGTCGGCTTGCCGGATGTTCGCGGTCGTGAGCAGATCCTGAAAGTGCACATGCGCAAGGTACCGCTGGCGGATGACGTCAATCCGGCGCTGATTGCCCGTGGTACCCCTGGTTTCTCCGGTGCCGATCTGGCCAACCTGGTGAACGAGGCTGCCCTCTTCTCTGCTCGCGAGAGCCGCCGAGTGGTCTCCATGCTGGAGTTCGAAAAGGCGAAGGACAAGATCATGATGGGGGCGGAACGTCGCTCCATGGTGATGAAAGAGTCCGAGAAGGAGATGACGGCCTATCACGAAGCGGGTCACGCCATCATTGGTCGCGTGGTGCCGGATCATGACCCTGTCTACAAGGTCTCCATCATTCCGCGCGGCCGTGCGCTGGGTGTGACCATGTACTTGCCGGAGCAGGACCGCTGGAGCCACTCCAAGCAGCATCTGGAGTCCATGATCTCCAGCCTGTATGGCGGTCGTCTGGCGGAAGAGTTGATCTACGGTGCCGAGAAGGTATCGACCGGTGCATCCAACGACATCGAACGTGCCACCGACATCGCTCGCAAGATGGTCACCCAGTGGGGCATGTCCGAGCGTCTCGGCCCCATGCTTTACGCAGAAGAGGATGGTGAAGTCTTCCTCGGCCGCAGCATGGCCAAGGCCAAGCACATGTCTGACGATACCGCCCGCATCATCGATGCAGAGGTCAAGCAGGTCATCGATCGCAACTACGATCGTGCCAAGCAGATCCTGCTGGACAACATGGATGTGCTGCACACCATGAAAGATGCATTGATGAAGTACGAGACCATCGATGCCAAGCAGATCGATGATCTGATGGCGCGTCGCGAGGTCCGTGCTCCCAGCAACTGGCATGATGAGCATGGTGACACCCCGCAAGGTGGTGCCAGCGTGAACAACGGGCCGGAGGCCAAGGCGCCGGCTGAAGAGGGCAGTGCACCTCTGAGTGACATCGACAAGGCGAACGATGTCCCGGCCAAATAAGTTACTATGATACAAACCCCGGGCTTGCCCGGGGTTTTTCTTTGCACGAAGAGTTTGCCGCTCTTGTTGGAGGTAGTTAAAGCAATGCAGTTAATCAGCAAGGGACGTTCCCTTTCTCTCGACCGTCCCCATGTCATGGGCATTCTCAATGTGACGCCGGACTCCTTTTCAGATGGTGGCCGCTTCAAGCAGATCGATCTGGCGTTGGGTCATGCCCGCGACATGGTGGCCGATGGGGCCACCCTTATCGATATAGGCGGCGAGTCGACCCGCCCGGGCGCCCCCGACGTGAGCGAGCAGGAGGAGCTGGACAGGGTCATCCCCGTGGTGGAGCGCATGGTCTCCGAGCTGGATGTGATGATCTCCCTCGATACCTCCAAGGCGATTGTCATGCGGGAGGGTTGTGCTGCAGGTGGTCACCTCATCAATGATGTCCGCGCTCTGCAAGAGCCGGGAGCGCTGGGCGCGGCGGCCGAGGCTGGCGTACCGGTATGCCTCATGCACATGCAGGGGCAGCCCCGTACCATGCAGGTGGAGCCGCACTATGACGATTTGCTGGGGGAGGTGAGAGCCTTCTTTGACGAGCGGATTGCCGCTTGTCTGGGGGCTGGTATCCCGCGTGAGCATCTGGTACTGGATCCAGGCTATGGCTTTGGCAAGACGCTGGCGCACAACTATCAGCTGCTGGCACAGCAGGCGTCACTGCTCGATTACCAACTTCCGCTCTTGGTGGGCATGTCACGAAAGTCTATGATAGGCAACCTGCTTGACCGCCCGGTAGCCGAGCGGTTGGCTGGTAGTCTGGCCTGTGCCCTGATCGGGTTGCAACATGGCGCCAGGATCATCCGGGTGCACGACGTGCGGGCCACCATGGATGTCTTGCGTACAGGCTGGATGACCATGACGGGACAAGATTTCATATCCAAATAGAAAAACGAGAAACAGACAATGACCAGAAAGTACTTCGGCACCGACGGCGTGCGCGGCAAGGTGGGTGAATACCCGATCACCCCGGATTTCGTCATGAAACTCGGCTGGGCCGCCGGCAAGGTGCTCTCCAAGAAAGGGACCAAGAAGGTGCTGATCGGCAAGGATACCCGTATCTCCGGTTATATGCTGGAGTCGGCACTGGAGGCGGGGCTCTCCGCCGCCGGTCTCAAAGCCATACTGATGGGACCCATGCCCACCCCGGCGGTTGCCTACCTGACTCGCACCTTCCGTGCCGAAGCCGGCATCGTCATCAGTGCATCCCACAACCCCTATTACGACAACGGCATCAAGTTCTTCTCCGCCGACGGCACCAAGCTGCCCGATGATGTCGAGCTGGCCATCGAAGCCGAGCTCGACAACGAACTCAAGTGCGTGGAGTCCGCGGAGCTTGGCAAGGCGCAGCGCATCGATGATGCGGCTGGTCGCTACATCGAATTCTGCAAGAGCACCTTCCCCTCCAATCTGAGCCTGGAAGGGCTGAAAATGGTGGTGGATTGCGGTCATGGTGCCACCTACCACATCGCCCCTTCCGTCTTCCGCGAGCTGGGTGCCGAAGTCATCGCCATCGGCTGCAGCCCGGATGGGCTCAACATCAATGACGGCGTCGGTTCCACCGCACCGGAGGCGCTGGCCGCCAAGGTCCAGGAATGCAAGGCAGATCTCGGCGTCGCCTTCGACGGTGATGGCGACCGTCTGGTGATGGTGGACAGCACTGGTTACATCATCGACGGGGATGAGATCCTCTACATCATCGCCCGGGATGCCCTGCGCCATGGCCGCCTCAAGGGGGGTGTGGTGGGCACCCTGATGGCTAACATGGGGTTGGAGCTGGCACTTCAGACCCTGGGCATCCCCTTTGCCCGTGCCAAGGTGGGTGACCGCTACGTGCTTGAGATGATGAACGAGAAGGGCTGGCGCATCGGGGGCGAAAACTCCGGTCACATCATCTGCCTGGATCAGACCACCACGGGGGATGGTATCGTCGCCGCTCTGCAGGTGCTGACGGCCATGCGCAGTGCCGAGATGCCGCTGGCCACACTGCGTTCGGGCATGAGCAAGTTCCCGCAAGTGCTGGTCAATGTGCGCTTCGCCGAAGGCAAGGATCCGCTCACATCGGACGCCGTTCAGCAGGAAGTGGCGACAGTGGAGCAGGAACTGGCCGGCCGTGGCCGGGTGCTGCTGCGCAAATCCGGCACCGAGCCCCTGATCCGGGTCATGGTCGAAGGTGAACACGAACAGCAGGTGCGCGATATGGCAGAGCGCATCGCCAAACAGGTCGAATCGGCGTTTTAATGAACAACCAAGGCGGCTTTTTAGTCGCCTTGGTTGTATCTTGTTCAAACGATTCGAAAATTTGAAAATAGCACTTGTCAGCTGAGCATCCTCTGGATATTATCAGCCCCGCTTTCGCAAGGGAGTTGCCGATGGGACATCGCAAGCCGTTTGTAGCAGCCAACTGGAAGTTACACGGTAGTAGGTCGCAGTTAGAGCAGTTTACGAGTCAGTGCACAGAACGCATTGATGAAGACGTAGATGTGGTCTTGTGTCCATCCCATGTGCATCTCGGTTTCACGGCCGAACTGCTCGGTGAGCAGGGAAGAGTGAAGCTGGGGGCTCAGAACGTGAGTCAGCACAGACAGGGCGCTTATACGGGTGAAATCTCGTGTGAGATGCTGGTCGAGGCAGGTTGCCGATATGTACTTGTTGGCCACTCCGAGCGCAGGCGTCTCTTTGGTGAGACCAGTTTTATCGTCGCAGAGAAGTTTGCGGCAGTCAGAGCAGCAGGTCTGATACCCATACTTTGTTTGGGTGAGTCAGGAGCAGCGAGGCAGGCAAGAAGAACCTTCGAGGTGATTGCCGAGGAACTGGACATCGTCATAGAGAAAAATGGCGCGATGGCTTTGGATAATGCTATCATCGCCTACGAGCCAATCTGGGCTGTAGGTACAGGTAAATGCGCCACACCCGAGCAGGCACAAGAGGTTCATTCCTTTATTCGCGGTCGCTTGGCGGAGGATACTCCGGTAATAGGTGAGAAAGTCAGAATCATCTATGGTGGGAGCGTGACACCGGCCAATGCACAAGATTTGTTTGCGCAGCCCGATATTGATGGCGGTCTGATAGGCAGGGCAAGTCTTGATGGCGAGGCGTTTTTAGGAATAGTTGAAGCGGCAAAGGGTGCAAGTTAAATGTACGAGATTCTTTTGGTCGTTTATCTGCTGGTATCGCTGGCTCTGATTGGTCTGGTGATGATTCAGCAAGGTAAAGGGGCTGATATGGGCGCCTCATTCGGCGCAGGGGCATCGAACACAGTGTTCGGCTCCGGTGGTTCAGGCAGCTTCCTGACCCGCACAACAGCGATTTTGGCTACTCTGTTTTTCTTGATTAGTCTGGTTCTGGGTTCCATGTCCAGCAACAAGGTCAAGCAGGGTAGTGAATGGGAAAATCTGCAACAGACTCAACAAGTTGAGCAGAGCAAAGCGCCAGTGAAGAAAGATACTGACGTTCCCGAATAAGAGTTTTGCCGTGGTGGTGGAATTGGTAGACACGCTATCTTGAGGGGGTAGTGCTCTAGGGTGTGCGGGTTCGAGTCCCGCCCACGGCACCAATTAAGCAGTGAACCCGGGTAACCGGGATGTTATAGCCGCTGAGTCTTGTCTCACGAGAGTGAAGTGGCTATAATCTCGCACGATTTAGGACGCGGGGTGGAGCAGCATGGTAGCTCGTCGGGCTCATAACCCGAAGGTCGTCGGTTCAAATCCGGCCCCCGCAACCAAATTTCACGCATTTCCTACGCTCAGGAAGGCGGTCGCTGCGAGGCGACAATCAGGGTAAAGCGCCAAGCCCCGATTTGACATCGGGGCTTTTTTTTATGTGCAATTTACTCTGAATCTATTTCTATCTGGGCTATATGCCCTTTTTTCGTTTTTCGGAGGGTGACTTTGGCTACGTTGGAACAACGTTTGACCGATCTGCTCGAGGCTCCGGTCGTTGCCTTGGGTTTTGAACTGTGGGGTATCGAGTTTATCCGTGCGGGTAAGCACTCGACCTTGCGCGTTTTCATCGACTCGGAGCAAGGCGTGACGGTGGAAGACTGTGCCGAGGTGAGCCGCCAGGTCGGCGCCATCATGGATGTCGAAGATCCCATCACCGAGGAGTACTACCTTGAGGTGTCTTCCCCGGGTCTGGATCGTCCACTGTTCAAGGTCGCCCAGTTCGAAAAATACGTTGGCCAGGAGGCGGCGGTAACGCTTCGGATGGCAACAAACAACCGCCGCAAGTTCAAAGGCGTAATCAAAGCCGTGCAGGGGGACATGATCACTCTGACGGTAGATGGTAAGGACGAGGTGTTGGCTTTCACCAATATCCAAAAAGCGAACATAGTGCCGAACTTTGGTTAACGAGGCTATCGGATATGAATAAAGAGATTTTGCTGGTCGTTGACGCTGTGTCCAACGAGAAGGCTGTCCCCCGCGAGAAGATTTTCCAGGCTCTGGAGACTGCGCTGGCGACTGCGACCAAGAAAAAATACGAAGGCGAGATTGAAGTGCGTGTCGAGATCGATCGCAAGACCGGTGACTACGACACCTATCGCCGTTGGGTCGTGGTGGCCGATCAGGCTTCCATGGAGAACCCGTACGGGGAAATCACCCTCGAAGCCGCTCAGATCGAGCAGCCGGATATCCAGATCGGCGACTATGTTGAAGACCAGATTGACTCTGTGACCTTCGACCGTATCACCACCCAGACCGCCAAGCAGGTCATCGTGCAGAAAGTGCGCGAGGCTGAGCGTTCCCAAGTCGTTGACCAGTTCAAGGACAAGGAAGGCACCATCATCAGCGGCGTGGTCAAGAAGAGCAACCGCGACAACGTGATCCTGGATCTGGGCAGCAATGCCGAAGCCGTGATCTTCCGTGACGACATGCTGCCCCGTGAGACCTTCCGTCCCGGCGACCGTATCCGTGGCCTGCTCTACGCCGTGCGTCCGGAAGCCCGTGGTTCCCAGCTGTTCGTCAGCCGCTCCAGCCCGGACTTCCTGAAAGAGCTGTTCCGCATCGAAGTGCCGGAAATCGGCGAAGAGATGATCGAAATCATGGGCGCCGCCCGTGATCCGGGTTCCCGCGCCAAGATCGCGGTGAAGACCAACGATCGTCGTATTGACCCGATCGGTGCCTGTATCGGCATGCGTGGTGCCCGCGTTCAGGCCGTCTCCGCCGAGCTGAGCGGTGAGCGTGCCGACATCGTGCTGTACGATGACAACCCGGCCCAATACGTGATCAACGCCATGGCGCCAGCCGATGTGGCCTCCATCATTGTCGATGAAGACAACCACACCATGGACATCGCCGTGGAAGCAGCCAACCTGGCCCAGGCCATCGGCCGCAACGGTCAGAACGTACGTCTGGCCTCCCAGCTGACCGGTTGGGAACTGAACGTGATGACCGTCGAGGACATGCGTGCCAAGCACCAGGCCGAGAACGACCGCATCCTGACGCTGTTCACCAGCACCCTCGACATCGACGACGATTTCGCCGGCCTGCTGATGGAAGAGGGCTTCTCCACCCTGGAAGAGATCGCCTTCGTCCCGGTCAACGAGCTGCTGGCCATCGACGGTCTGGATGAAGACATGGTCGAAGAGCTGCGCAAGCGTGCCAAGGATGCCCTGACCACCAAGGCCTTGGCCAAAGAAGAATCCTTTGAAGGCGTCGAGCCTTCCGAAGAACTGCTCAATCTCTCCGGCCTCGGTCGTGAAATGGCCTATGCCCTGGCCGCTCGCGGCGTCGGCACCCTGGAAGATTTGGCAGAGCAAGGTATCGATGACCTTGCCGACATCGAAGAGTTGACCGCCGAGAAGGCAGGTGAGCTCATTATGGCTGCTCGCAATATCTGTTGGTTCGGAGAAGAGCAGTCTGAATAAGGTCAAACGGAGGAAAATGAATGGCAGAAGTATCAGTTAAGCAACTTGCCACTGACATCGACACGCCGGTTGATCGTCTTCTCCAGCAGTTTGTCGATGCCGGCATCGTGAAGAGCAAGGCCGACGACATGGTCAGCGAGTCTGAGAAACAGACTCTGCTGGCACATCTGAAGAAACAGCATGGAGGTGACGAGGTCACCGCACCTGCTCGCATGACCTTGCAGCGCAAGACCAAGAGCACTCTGAGTGTTCAGGGGACTGGTGGCAAGAACAAGGAAGTGCAGGTAGAAGTGCGCAAGTCTCGCACCTATGTAAGACGCTCGGCGCTGGAAGATGAACAGCGCCAGGCGGAAGCCGAGGAAACAGCGCGTTTGGAAGCAGAAGAAAAAGCTCGTCGCGAGGCCGAAGAGAAGGCCCGCCTCGACGCTGAAGAGAAGGCTCGCCGTGAGGCTGAGCAGGCTCGTCGTGAAGCTGAGGAAAAGGCGCGGATCGAGGCACAACAGAAGGCTCGACAGGCTCAACAGCCCGCCAAAGCAGCCGGTAGCACAGCTCAGCAAGAGGCAGAAAAGATGGCCAAGCGCGAAGCAGAAGAACTGAAGCGCCAACAGGAACAGACAGCTTTGCAAAAAGCTGAAGAACTCGCCGCGAAGAAAGCCGAAGAGGCTCGCATCATGGCGGAACAGAATGCGGCCCGCTGGGCTGAAGAAGAAGCGGCTCGCGCCAAAGAGAGCAGCGATTACCATCTGACCACCAACAAGCACGCGCAAGCGGCCGAAGATGAGTTGGATCGTAAGGAAGAGACCAGCCGTCGCACGGCTGCCGCTGCCAAGGCGCCGAAGAAAGTCGGCCGTCGCGAAGACGACCGCAATGACCGCAACTCCCGCGATCCCCGTGCCCGCAAAGGCAAGCGTGGCAAGATGGCCATGCCGAACGCCATGAAACACGGCTTCAACAAGCCGGCTGCCGTGGTCAACCGTGACGTCGTCATCGGCGAGACCATCACAGTGGCGGAGCTTGCCAACAAGATGGCCGTCAAGGGCGTTGAAGTCATCAAGGTGATGATGAAGATGGGTGCCATGGCTACCATCAACCAGGTGATCGACCAGGAGACCGCTCAGCTGGTCGCCGAGGAGATGGGTCACAAGGTAGTGCTGCGTCGTGAGAACGAGCTGGAAGAGGCGGTACTGTCCGATCGTGACGAAACCTCCGAAGCCAAGCCGCGCGCGCCGGTCGTGACCATCATGGGTCACGTCGATCACGGCAAGACCTCGCTGCTGGACTATATCCGTAAAGCCAAGGTCGCCGCAGGCGAAGCCGGTGGCATTACCCAGCACATCGGTGCGTACCACGTACAGACCGACAGCGGGATGATCACCTTCCTGGATACCCCGGGTCACGCGGCGTTTACCTCCATGCGTGCTCGCGGTGCCAAGGCGACCGACATCGTTGTTCTGGTTGTTGCAGCTGACGACGGCGTGATGCCGCAAACCATCGAAGCTATCCAGCACGCCAAGGCGGCCGGTGTGCCGCTGGTTGTTGCGGTGAACAAGATCGACAAGCCTGAAGCGGATCCGGATCGCGTCAAGACCGAGCTGGCCCGTTACAACGTCATGTCCGAAGACTGGGGTGGCGATTGCCAGTTCGTGCACGTCTCCGCCAAGTCTGGCGAAGGCATCGACGACCTGCTGGAAGCCATCCTGATCCAGGCCGAAGTCCTGGAGCTGAAAGCCGTGGTTGACGGCATGGCCAACGGCGTCGTGATCGAATCCTTCCTGGATAAAGGTCGTGGTCCGGTTGCCACCGTGCTGGTACAGGAAGGTACTCTGCGTCAGGGCGACATCGTGCTGTGCGGTCTCGAATACGGCCGGGTGCGCGCCATGCGTGACGAACTGGGTCGCGAGATCAAAGAAGCAGGTCCCTCTCTGCCAGTGGAAATTCTGGGTCTGTCCGGCGTTCCCTCTGCCGGTGACGAAGCCACGGTCGTGCGTGACGAGAAGAAAGCCCGTGAAGTGGCGCTCTACCGTCAGGGCAAGTTCCGCGAAGTCAAGCTGGCTCGCCAGCAGAAGGCCAAGCTGGAAAACATGTTCGCCAACATGACCGAGGGCGAAGTGTCCGAAGTGAACGTGGTGATCAAGGCCGATGTACAAGGCTCTGTGGAAGCGATCTGCGATGCGCTGGTCAAACTCTCCACCGACGAAGTGAAGGTGAAGATCGTGGGTTCCGGCGTAGGTGGCATCACCGAAACCGACGCGACCCTGGCCGCGGCTTCCAGCGCCATTCTGGTGGGCTTCAACGTCCGTGCCGACGCTTCTGCGCGCAAGGTCATCGAATCCGAGAGCCTGGATCTGCGTTACTACTCCGTCATCTATGACCTGATCGACGAAGTGAAGCAGGCCATGAGCGGCAAGCTGGCTCCTGAGTATCGTCAGGAGATCATCGGTCTGGCTGAAGTGCGTAGCGTCTTCAAGTCGCCGAAGTTCGGCGCTGTTGCCGGCTGTATGGTTACCGAAGGTGTGGTCAAGCGTTCCAACCGCATTCGCGTTCTGCGTGACAACGTGGTTATCTATGAAGGCGAGCTGGAATCCCTGCGCCGCTTCAAGGATGACGTCAACGAAGTTCGCAACGGCTACGAGTGTGGTATCGCGGTCAAGAACTACAACGACGTGCGCGAAGGCGACCAGATCGAGGTGTACGAGACTGTTGAAATTCAACGGACTCTGTAAGCCGAGCGTTAGACAAAATAGGGGGCCGCGGCCCCCTTTTATCGCAGGATAGAATATGGCCAGAGAATTCAGCCGGACCCGTCGGGTCGGACAGCAGATCCAGCGTGAAATCGCGCTGATCCTGCAGCGCGAGGTGAAAGACCCGCGCATCGGCATGGTGACCGTCTCCGACGTGGAGGTCTCCAAGGACCTCAACTATGCCAAGGTTTATGTCACCTTCTTGCAACTGGAGAATGACGCCGAACGCATCAAGGAAGGGCTCAAGGGCCTGACCGAGGCTGCCGGTTACATCCGCAGCCTGCTGGGCAGCGCCATGCGTCTGCGGGTGGTGCCCGAGCTGCGTTTCTACTACGACCAGACCCTGGTCGAGGGGATGCGCCTCTCCAACCTGGTGACCAACACTGTGCGTGAAGACAAGCGTCGCATGACTGAAGCCGGTCGTGACGAAGAGCAATCCGCACCGGATGACACGACTGAGGATAACGCCTGAGATGTCTCGTAGACGTCGTTTCAAAGGCCGTGACGTACACGGCATCCTGCTGCTGGACAAACCGACCGGCCTGACTTCCAACGATGTGTTGCAGAAGGTCAAGCGGATCTACAACGCCGCCAAGGCTGGCCATACCGGCGCCCTGGACCCCCTGGCCACCGGCATGTTGCCGATCTGCCTCGGGGAGGCCACCAAGTTCTCCCAGTATCTGCTGGAAGCGGACAAGCGCTATGAGGTGACCGCCAAGCTGGGCGAGCGCACCAATACCAGCGACTCCGACGGCGAGGTGGTCTCCACCCGTCCGGTGAACGTGGCCGTGGGTACCCTGATCGAGGCGCTTGACCAGTTCCGCGGCCCCATCATGCAGGTGCCGTCCATGTACTCCGCCCTCAAGCACAACGGCCGCCCGCTCTACGAATATGCCCGTGAAGGGATCGAGATCGAGCGGGAAGCCCGTCCCATCACCATCTTCGAACTCAAACTGCTCGGCTTCGAGGGGGACGAGGTGAAGCTGGAAGTGCATTGCAGCAAGGGTACCTATATCCGCTCCCTGGTGGACGATCTGGGGGAAGTGCTGGGCTGTGGCGCTCACGTCACCCAGCTGCGTCGCACCCAGGTGGCGAGCTACCCCTACGAGCGGATGCTGACCCTGGAGCAGCTCGAGTGTATCTTCGAGCAGGCCAAGGCCGAAAGCATTCCGCCACGGGAGCAGCTGGATCCCCTGCTGCTGCCGATGGACACCGCCGTGGCCTCTCTGCCCGAGGTAAACATGCTGGTCGCCGTGGCCGCCTATGTGAACCAGGGTCAGGCCGTGCAGGTGGCAGGTAGCCCCCAAAGCGGCCAGGTCCGCATGACGGTTGGCCCGGAGCGCGAATTCATCGGGGTTGGCGAGATCGATGACGAGGGGCGCGTGGCACCCAAGCGTCTGGTTCGCTACCACGACGAGGAGTGATCCTCAGGCGGTATCGGTCTGTCACGCGTCTTTCCCGTTGCGAAAAGGGGCGGGGACGATTATGATACCGCCCTCATTTCACGGCTGAATTAGAGATTGGCTGTGAACCTTTAAACACTCTACTGGAGTAATACCATGTCTCTAAATGCTGAGATCAAAGCTCAAATCGTTGCCGACAACGCTCGTGGCGCCAACGACACCGGTTCCCCCGAAGTGCAAGTTGCCCTGCTGACTGCCCAGATCAACCATCTGCAAGGTCACTTCAAGGAGCACGCCAAGGATCACCACGGTCGTCGCGGTCTGCTGCGCATGGTTTCCCAGCGTCGTAAGCTGCTGGACTACCTGAAGCGTAAAGACGTTCAGCGTTACGCTGCTCTGATCGCCAAGCTGGGTCTGCGTCGTTAATCGACCATCAGATTTCGCAAAAAAGGGGAACCGCGAGGTTCCCCTTTTTTATTGCCCGTTTCAAACAGGATGCAGGCCGTTGCCTGCCTCACAGAATTGACGTCCGCGCTTACCTTTTGATGCGAATCAAGTATACTTGCACGCGAATTTAAAGCGCCAAATTGTTAAAAGGAAATTCACGTGAATCCTATTGTAAAGTCATTCCAGTACGGTCAACACACCGTCACACTGGAAACCGGTGTGATGGCCCGTCAAGCCACTGCGGCCGTCATGGTCAGCATGGACGATACCTGTGTCTTCGTGACCGTCGTTGGCAAGAAAGAGGCCGATCACGGCCGTGATTTCTTCCCGCTGACCGTCAACTATCAGGAGCGTACCTATGCTGCTGGTCGTATCCCGGGTGGTTTCTTCCGTCGTGAAGGCCGTCCGAGCGAGGGTGAGACCCTCATCTCCCGTCTGATCGACCGTCCCATCCGTCCGCTGTTCCCGGAAGGCTTCCTCAATGAGGTTCAGGTGGTTGCCACCGTCATGTCCGTGAACCCGGCCGTTTCTCCCGACATCGTTGCCATGATCGGTGCCTCCGCAGCTCTGGCCATCTCCGGCATCCCGTTCGGCGGCCCGATCGGTGCAGCCCGCGTGGGTTACATGAACGGCCAGTACGTGCTGAACCCGACCACCACCGAACTGCCCCAGAGCGATCTGGATCTGGTGGTTGCCGGTACTGCCAATGCGGTGCTGATGGTGGAATCCGAAGCGGCCATCCTCTCCGAGGAGGTGATGCTGGGCGCCGTGGTCTACGGTCACGAGCAGATGCAGACCGTGATCAACGCCATCAATGAATTCGCTGCCGACGTCGGTACCAAGCCCTGGGACTGGACCCCGCCTGCCGTCAACGAAGCGTTGAAAGCCAAAGTTGCCGAACTGGCCACAGCTGAGCTGGGTGAAGCCTACCGCATCACCGAGAAGGCTGTTCGCTACGAAACCATCGCTGCCATCAAGGGTCGCGTGGTCGAGCAAGTCATCGCATCCGGCGTGGAAGAAGATGCCAAGAAGATCGGCGAAGAGTTCCACAGCCTGGAGAGCCGCATCGTCCGTGGTCGCGTAGTACGTGGTGAGCCGCGTATCGACGGTCGCGATCCGGAAATGATCCGCGCCCTCTCCGTCGGTACCGGCATCCTGCCCCGTGCCCACGGTTCTGCCCTGTTCACCCGTGGTGAAACCCAGGCCATCGTGGTGGCCACTCTGGGTACCGAGCGTGACGCCCAGAACATCGACGAGCTGACCGGCAACCGCGCCGATCGCTTCATGCTGCACTACAACTTCCCGCCCTACTGCGTCGGCGAGACCGGCATGATGGGCAGCCCGAAGCGTCGTGAAATCGGTCACGGCCGTCTGGCCAAGCGTGGCGTTGCTGCCGTGATGCCGAGCGCCGCCGAGTTCCCGTACGTGGTGCGCGTGGTCTCTGAAATCACCGAATCCAACGGCTCCTCCTCCATGGCGTCTGTCTGTGGTTCCTCCCTGGCGCTGATGGATGCCGGTGTGCCGATCAAGGCCTCCGTTGCCGGTATCGCCATGGGTCTGGTGAAGGAAGAGGAAGGTTTCGTCGTGCTGTCCGACATCCTGGGTGACGAAGATCACCTGGGCGACATGGACTTCAAGGTAGCCGGTACCAGCGAAGGCGTGACCGCGCTGCAAATGGACATCAAGATCGAAGGCATCACCAAAGAGATCATGGAGATTGCCCTGAAGCAAGCTCGTGGCGCTCGTCTGCACATCCTGAAAGTGATGGACGAAGCTATCCAGGCTCCCCGTGCTCAGATCTCCGATTTCGCACCGCGCATCCACACCATCAAGATCAATCCTGAGAAGATCAAGGACGTGATCGGCAAGGGTGGTTCCGTGATCCGTGCACTGACCGAAGAGACCGGCACCAACATCGAGCTGGATGATGACGGTACCGTTCGCATCTCCGCCGTGGCCAACGAAGCCGCCATGGAAGCGATCCGCCGCATCGAGGCCATCACCGCCGAGATCGAAGTGAACCGCATCTACGAAGGCAAGGTCGTGCGCCTGGCTGACTTCGGCGCCTTCGTCAACATCCTGCCGGGTAAAGACGGTCTGGTGCACATCTCCCAGATCACCGATGCCCGCGTGCAGAACGTGGCCGACTTCCTGAAAATCGGTGACGTGGTGAAGGTGAAGGTACTGGAAGTGGACCGTCAGGGCCGTGTGCGTCTCTCCATCAAGGAAGCGAACGCACCGACCGAAGCGGCTGCTGCTCCTGCTGCCGTTGCCGTCGAAGAGCCGGCTGCCGAATAAGGCTGCCGTATGTGAAAGAGCCGACCCTTGGGTCGGCTTTTTTGTGCCTGTCGCCCGGCATGGCGCAGATTGTCTCCTTGTTCCTTTTGGCGCCCCTTGATATAAGGGACGACCCCGCTTCGTTGGCAAAAGGAATTGCAGCATGTCATGGGCCTACCTCAGACAGTTTCCTTCCCTGGTCTGGATCGTCATCCTGGGCACTTTCATGGTGCGTACCACCTTCTTCATGGTCTGGCCCTTTCTCTCGATCCTGCTCTACCGTGACTACGGACTTTCGGCGACCCTGATAGGCGCCATCCTGGGGGCCACGGCGGCGCTTTCCACTCTCGTCAGCTTCTATGGCGGCTGGCTCTCGGACAAATGGGGGCGGCGCAACATCCTGCTGTTCGGCTGCCTGGTTTCCGCCGCAAGCGTGGCCCTGCTCGGCCTCTCCCCCAAGGTGGGCTGGCTGGCACTCGGGGTGATCGGCAGCGGACTCTCCTACGGTCTCATCGACGCACCGGGCAAGGCACTGATGGCCGACAATCTGGCCGAGCCCAAAGCCCGTGAGCTGGCGCTGCACCTGCGTTATTTCCTGCTCAACCTGGGGGCGGCCATCGGTCCTCTGCTCGGCGTCACCTATGGCCTGAGCGCGCGTCAGGAGACCTTCCTGTTGCTCAGTGCCAGCTATCTGCTGCTTGGCATGGTCTTTGTCATCGGGTTCAGGCTGGCGGGTTGCCACACCAGCCAGGCGGCCGGGCCCGGCATGCGTGCCGTGCTGCGGGTGCTCTGGCAGGACAGGGGGTTTCTGCTGCTGATCATGGCCAATCTGCTGCTGATGCTGGTCTACGCCCAGTTCGAGTCGCCCCTCATCCAGTATCTGACCCGCGCGGGGACGCCGGAGGTGGAGCGGCTCATCGGCTGGCTGGTGACGACCAATGCGCTGACCATAGTGATGCTGCAGTTCCCCCTGCTGCACCTGACTGCCCGCTGGTCCACGCGGCGCAAGCTGCAACTCGGGGTGGCGCTCTTTCTCGGCGCCCAGTTGCAGTTTGCGCTGGGGGATACCGCCATCTGGTGGCACTGGATAGTGGCGGTGATCCTCCTGAGCGTCGGGGAGTGCATCCTCTTCCCCTTGCTCAATGTGCTGATCGATCAGATGGCGCCTGGTCATTTGAAGGGGAGCTATTTCGGGGCGGCCTCCATCTCCGGACTCGGGGTGGCCATGGGGGCCTTGCTGGGAGGCTGGGTGCTGGCCCACTGGGGCGGGAGCTGGCTTTACGCCCTGATGGCGCTGCTCTGCCTGGTGATCCTGATGCTCTATGGTCTGAGTACCCGGACCTCGCGCCCAGCACTGGTCCGGGCCGGGCCCTGACGGCTAGAAGGTCAGCACCTTGTCGGCGGCCAGAGTCCATTGGGCCAGCAAGGGGAGGGTGCCTATCTCTATGCCCTCGACAAGGGGTAGCGGGGTGATGCCGCGCGCATCGGTGCAGCTCTTGCAAAGCCGGATCCGGGTGCCCTGAGCCAGCAGTATCTCCAGCATCTGGCGCAGGTTGTAGCCCTCGGCCGGAGCCTGCCCGGCGAGGGCAGCAGTGACGGCATCCGACATCAGGAAGAGGTTGAGGTCTACCTTTCCCTCCTCTTTGAGGGCGATGCCGAGGCGCAGGGCATTGAACAGGGACTCGCTGCCATAGGGGGCGCCGTTGGCAATGATGAGAATGTGTTGGGTCATGTGGCTCTCCTGATTGAAAGGGCCATTGTAGCCTCGGCGAAAGCGGCCCGGCATGATGCAGAGCACACTCTGTCGTAGCCCGGCCCCGTGTGTCTTGACCTCACACAGGGAGTCAGGTCTCATGGACGGCCATCCAGTATGACAGAACAAAGAGGTTGTTATGTGGAAGATCGCCGGAATAGGCTTATTGTTGTTGGCCGGACAAGCCTATGGTAGTGAAAACATCGGCTGCAAGGCCAGAGAGCAGGCCGTGACGGATCAGCTTGCGTTCGCCAGAGAGCACAACAACCAGGAGCAGGTAGCCGGCCTTGAGCGGGCACTGCGCAACCTGGAGGCCCATTGTACCGATGCCGGGCTCCTTGAGGAGCAGCAACGCAAGGTGGTCAAGCAGAGGGAAGAAGTGGAAGAGCGGCTGGCCGAGTTGCAGAGCGCACGGGTATCGGGCAAGCCGGACAAGATTGCCAAGAAGCAGTCCAAGCTGGAGGAGTCCCAGGCCGAGTTGCTGGAAGCCCAGCGCGAACTCGAGGCGCTGCAAAAACTGGTCAAACCCTGAGGGAAGGGCAGCGCAATAGAAAAAGCCGGGCATGCCCGGCTTTTTCTATTTTTGGATAATGCACTCCGCGCGTGTCAGACGCGGACTGCCTGTGCATCCGCACGAATTTCTCCATCAACTGATCTTCGGTTTCCACCCTATGGACGGACATCTCGAAGGATGCCGTCCATAGGGCGCAGACGCTGATACAGGCTTACTGCCTGTGCATCCGCACGAACTTTTCCATCAACTGATCTTCGGTTTCCACCCTATGGACGGGATCCCGGAGGATGCAGTCCCTGTAGAGCAGATGCTGATGCAGGTGTTACTGCTACTGCCTGTGCATCCGCACAAACTTTTCCATCAGCTGATCTTCGGTTTCCACATGGGCGGGATCCCAGATGATGCAGTCGATAGGGCAGACGCTGATGCAGGTGGGCTTCTCATAGTGGCCGACGCATTCGGTGCAGCGATCCGGGTCTATCTCGTAGATCTTGCTTCCCAGGGCGATGGCCTGGTTCGGACACTCCGGATCGCACATGTCACAGTTGATGCACTTGTCGGTGATGAGCAGTGCCATCTCAGGCCGCCGAGTGAGGTTGACGGGTATCCTCGCGCTCGCCAAGGTTGCGCAGCAGGATGCCGTAATTCACGTCGATCTCCTTGGGAACCGGCACGTAGACCACGTGGCCGTTGCCCGGCGCGGTGTCGATGAGCTCGCCCTTGCGGTTCTGCATCTGCTCCAGGTTGAAGCTGAGGTTGCCCTGGGGGGTCATCAGCTCCAGGCTATTGCCCAGCAGGAACTTGTTCTTCACCTCGACTTCGACCATGTCACCATTGCGACCGGTGATCTCGCCGACGAACTGCTGGGTGTCGGAGACGGAGTAACCGTAGTCGTAGTTCTGGTATTCGCTGTGGTTGTGACGGCGCAGGAAGCCCTCGGTGTAGCCGCGGTGGGCCAGGTTCTCGAGGGTGCCCATCAGGGTCGGATCGAACGGACGGCCAGCCACCGCATCGTCGATGGCCTTGCGATAGACCTGGGCGGTACGGGCGCAATAGTAGAAGGACTTGGTACGGCCTTCGATTTTCAGGGAATGAACGCCCATTTTGGTCAGGCGCTCGACGTGCTCGACAGCGCGCAGATCCTTGGAGTTCATGATGTAGGTACCGTGCTCGTCTTCAAACGCAGTCATGAACTCGCCCGGGCGGTTGGACTCCTCCAGCAGCACCAGGGCATCGGTCGGCTTGCCTGCGCCCAGGGTCGGATCCACCTTTTGCACGGCGATGGGCTCCTGGCGGTGGACGATCTGGCCCACGTCATCTTCCTTGCCCTCGTGCACCTTGTACTCCCAGCGGCAGGAGTTGGTGCAGGTACCCTGGTTGGGGTCACGCTTGTTGATGTAGCCGGAGAGCAGGCAGCGGCCGGAGTAGGCCATACACAGCGCCCCGTGGACGAAGACTTCCAGTTCCATCTCCGGCACCTGCATGCGGATCTCCTCGATCTCGTCGAGAGACAGCTCGCGGGAGAGGATGGCACGGGTCAGGCCCATCTGATGCCAGAACTTCACCGTGGCCCAGTTGACCGCGTTGGCCTGCACCGAGAGGTGGATAGGCATGTCGGGGAAGGCTTCGCGCATCATCATGATGAGGCCGGGATCGGACATGATGAGTGCATCCGGCTTCATATCCACCACGGGGCGCATGTCGCGGATGAAGGTCTTGAGCTTGGAGTTGTGGGGCTGGATGTTGGCCACCACATAGAACTGCTTGCCGAGGGCATGGGCCTCGTTGATGCCGAGCTGCAGATTCTCGTGATCGAATTCGTTGTTGCGTACCCGCAGGCTGTAGCGCGGCTGGCCCGCATAGACGGCGTCTGCGCCATAGGCATAGGCGTAGCGCATGTTCTTGAGGGTCCCGGCAGGGGAGAGCAATTCTGGTCTGAACATGTTGGACTCTTTTATCTGATTGCAAATCAGGACGGCGCCACCTGATGGCGTCGTGTGGGTTCATCGGTGGCGCGACCGTCTTCGACGCACGGCCATCCGATGGGGGTACATCGGAGCAGGAGGTGACTCGATACTCCGGATATACGGGGTGCGAGATTGTACTCGTGACCGCCTCGTCATGCAATTTGGGACGGCCTTGGCATGCCTGCGCCATGTTCATTTTACGCTCAGACTGGGGTTGCTAGAGTGCAAGGGGTGAAAGATGCCCCTGAGTTGGCGGTGAAATGGATCTTTTCGGCGAAAAAGACCATCTCCAAGTTGAAATTTTGCCCTGCTCGGGAAAGAATGCGCGCTCGGTTGTTGGTCCCCGGTGACGGGCCCACAAGAGACCGATGATGAGCAGGGCAAAGGCCCACAGGAACAGGAAACCATACAGGAATTTTATGAATCCCCTTCGCATTGCCGCTTCGGCTCTTTTATGTACGCTGGCGCTGGTCAGCCAGCAGGCCGCCGCCGTTGAATACCAGCTGCCTGCAGCCAACAGCCGCCTGATCGGTGAGAACCAGGAATACGTGGTGCCCGCAGACAACCGTCCGCTGGAGCAGATCGCCTCTGACTTCCAGCTGGGTCTGACCAACATCATGGAAGCCAACCCGGGCGTCGACCCCTACCTGCCCAAGGCGGGCAGCACGCTGATCATTCCCCATCAGCTGATCCTGCCCAACGCTCCCCGCGAAGGGATCGTCATCAACGTGGCGGAGATGCGTCTCTATTACTACCCGAAGGGCAAGAACGTGGTGCATGTGCTGCCCATCGGCATCGGCCAGCTCGGGGTCAACACCCCGGAGAACTGGATCACCAAGGTTGAGCGCAAGCGTGCCAACCCGACCTGGACCCCGACCGAGAATATCCGTCGCCGCTACGCCGCCCAGGGCAAGACCCTGCCCGCGGTCTGGCCGGCCGGCCCGGACAACCCCATGGGCCTGCACGCGCTCTACATCGGCAACCTGTACGCCATCCACGGCACCAACGCCACCTTTGGCATCGGTCTGCGGGTGAGCAGCGGCTGCGTGCGCCTGCGCGCCGACGACATCAAGTACCTGTTCGATCACGTGCCGGTCGGCACCCGCGTCCAGTTCGTCAACCAGCCGGTCAAGACCACGGTCGAGCCGGATGGCGGTCGCTACATGGAAGTGCACGAGCCGCTGTCGCGCACCGAGGAAGAGTTCAACTCCACCGCCTCCGTGCCGCTGCCCATGACCCCGGCTACCACCCGCTTCATCGCCCACGCTGACAGCGATTCCAACGTGGTCAAGCAGGTGCTGGAACAGCGTACCGGCATCCCGACCCGCCTCAATCCAGAGGCGTAATGGCCGGCAAGTGCAGTTAAACAACAACGGCGACCTGATGGTCGCCGTTGTTGTTTCCGGTATTGGCAAGGTTCATTCGTGGCTGATGGTGATGATTGCCATGGTTTGGCGCGAGTCAATCCATCGATAGGAAACCTGGCTGGTGGCGAGACGCTGTGACGACTGTTTTGCCAACTGTCTCAGATTGAGGGTATCTGTCGTTTGCTGTGGGCCCGATAGACAGGTGACCTGCACCTGATCCTGTTGCTGCTCGATGTGGCAGGCATCTTCAACGATTGCTCCGCTGACTGTGATGTGACCAGTACTGGTCGCCGGCCCCGCCTGTGCCACCGACATACCCAAACTGGCGAAGGTGAGTGCGACTACGATTGGCTTCATGCAGACCTCCTGATTGTCTTGCACGCAGGTAGAAAACCACTTTTCATTTCCTGCACTGCCAATATCGGCCCGGTCAGAGGGAGTGTGAGTGCTATTTGAGTGGTTGCTATGGAGACCGACTCTGGCGGGTTAAATGAAAAAACAGGGCAACCCGAGGGTTGCCCTTGCCATGGCCGGCTGCGAGTGACTCGGCGGAGGGTATCCCGATGAGGCTTCCATCTTCCTCAGGCGGTCGGCGGGGCATAGAGGGCAAGCCAGTTGCCTTCGGTATCCTCGATGATGACCCGGGATCCATGACCACTGCCGATGCTGTGCAGGGGTTCGAGCACCCGCCCGCCGAGCCGGGGGACCAGCAGCTCCGCCTCCTGCAGCCTGTCACCGAGGGAGAGATAGATGAGGGGACCGGCACCGCCGGGCTGGTGATATTTGTCCATGGGGCCGAGACAGGCCGCCGCGTTGCTGCCGTCGTGGCGCAGCATGGCAAAGCGCATGGTCTCTTCCTGGATGGGGGTGACCTGCACATCGAGCAGGGCCGAGTAGAAGTCCATGGCGCGATCCAGATCCCGTGTCGGAATGTCGGCCCAGACCAGGGTGTTGTCCATCGTCGTATTCTCCAGAGTTCCCGGCCAACGCGGTCGGTGGCTCTTTGAGGTTAGAAGTGGCCGTCGGGGGGCGCCATGGATAAAAAAAGCGGCGCCTGATGGCGCCGCTTGAAGGGGGAAGAGCCGAGTAAGGCTCCCCTCTTATTTGCCGGCAATGCTGAGCCCGCCAAAGCGGATCAGCGGGGCATAGAAGTCCTTGCCATCGTCGTGGTGCAGCTGGTTGCCGACCGCTTCCAGCTCCCCGAGCAGACGATAGAAGTTGCCCGCCACCGTGATGCCGCGTACCGGCGCCACGCGCTCGCCATTTCGGCAGAGGAAGCCGGAGGCGCCGAACGAGAAGTCGCCGCTCACCGCATCGGCCCCGGAGTGCAGGCCGTCCAGCTTGACCAGCTCCAGGTACTCACCGCTTTGTACTTCGGCCTCGCCGTGGGGGCCGAGCCCGAACACCAGGTGACGAGGGGCCACGTCCAGGGCACTGCGGGCACTGCGGGCGGCTGCACCGTTGCTTGTCACGCCGAAGTGGCGGGCGGTGGCGCTGTTGTGCAGCAGGGTCTTGAGCTCCCCCTCGCCGATGAGCAGGAGATCCGAAGTGGCGGCCCCTTCGCCGTCAAACGCCTTGATCTTCATGCCCCCCGGCATATAGGCACGACTCTCCAGGGTGAGCCAGCGAGAAACCACGCTTTGGCCCAGCTTGTCGCGCCAGGGGTTGATCCCCTGCTGGGCCCACTTGCCAGACAGTGCGGACTGGAAGCAGCCAAACAGGCTGGCAAAGCAGTGGGTGCTGAAGATGACGCTGTAGCGACCGCTCGGCACCGCCTCACCCATCAGCAGGCCATCGGCCACGGCGTGGATCTGGCGGATGAGAGGCTGGCTCTCCAACTCGTCGAAGCGCCGTGCGTACTGTCCCTGGTAGTGCATGGACTGGCGGCCCTCTCGCTCGATGAGAGCGGAGCTGTGGCAGCCGACGCTGAATTCCTGATGTTCGCAGAGGCTGCCCTGGCTGTTGGCAAGCCAGAGGCGGCTCTCCCCCTCGAAGAAGCCGTTGTAGGGGGCGCCGGTCACGTCCGGCAGGGCCAGCATGTCGGACTCGAGGCGCAGGGTCAGGGCGATCTTCTCTTCCACCGCCGTGGTGTCGGCCTGATGTATCTCGGTGCAGTCGGTGATGAGCCTGCTCTGCTGCACTGTGATGCGCTGATCCGGGTCCACCTTGGCGAAGCGGCTCGCATCGAGCGCATCCTGCACCATGGCGTCCAGGGCCGACGCGTCGAGGGACTCGGAATAGGCGATGCCGACCCGGCCTTCCTTGATGAGGCGAATGCCGATCTGCTGGCTGCTGGTGACCTTGTATTCACTGAGTTCGCCCTTGTCGGCCTTGAGGGAGAAGGCCTTCTCCTGATTGGCGATGACGTCTGCCTCGGCACCCAGATCGGCGACCTGGTCCAGCAGACGGGCAAGCAGTTGGTTCATGTCGAGCTGGCTCATCAGGCGTTCCCTCCGACCAGAATGCTGTCAACCTTGAGCGGCGGCTGGCCGACCGAGGCGGGAATGGATCCGGAGACCGAGCCGCACATGCCGGCGGAGAGGGCCAGATCGCGCCCCACCATGGAGATCTCCTTCAATACCTGCGGGCCGGTGCCGATCAGGGTGGCCGACTTGAGGGGCCGGGTGATCCTGCCCCCCTCGATGAGGTAGGCCTCCTGCACGTTGAAGTTGAACTCGCCGGTACCGGGCTGCACAGAGCCACCCCCCATCCGCTTGGCATAGATGCCGTGCTCCACGGTTGCCAGCATGTCGTCAAGGCTGTAGTTGCCCGGTTCGATATAGGTGTTGCGCATGCGGGAGGCGGGGGCGAACTTGTAGGATTCCCGGCGCCCGGAACCGGTGCGGGCGTAGCCGGTGCGAAGGGCCCCCATTCTGTCCACCAGGAAGCCGGTCAGCACGCCGTCCTTGATGAGCTGGGTGTGCTGGGTCGCCATCCCCTCGTCATCGACGTTGATGGAGCCCCAGGCGTTGCCCTGCAAGCCCTCGTCCACCGCGCTGACCGCGGGGTTGGCAATGAGCTGGCCCATCTTGTCGTGGAACACGGATGCCTTCTTGGCCACCGAGGTGGTCTCCAGCAGGTGACCGCACGCCTCGTGGAAGATGACGCCGCCAAAGCCGCTCTCCATGATGACCGGCAGCTTGCCGCTCGGGCAGGGGGCGGCGCCCAGCTTCACCAGTGCCTGGCGGGTGGCGGTGAGAGCCAGCTCGCGGGGATCGATGCTCTCGGCATGCTCCCATCCCTTCATGGCACCGGGGGCTTCATAACCTACGCTCTGCTCGCCCCCGTCCAGGGCGATGGTCTGGGCCATGATGCGGTTGTAGTGGCGGCGATCGCTCACCTGCACCCCTTCGCTGTTGAAGATCTCCACCTCCTGCTCCCAGCCGAGCACGTTGCCCGAGAACTGGCTCACCTTGTCGCTCTCGGCGCGGGCCGCAGCGTCCATGGCATGCAGGTAGGCGATCTTCTGCTCCAGCAGCTTGTCGGCCGACAGCGGCAGAGCGATCGGGTTGCGGTCGGTCAGGCGGGTGAAGTCAAAGGCAGTGGAGGTGACCACGGGGTCACGCCTGTCCTTGGCCGCCAGCAGGGTAACGATACGCAAGAGCTCGTTGCGATCGGCCAGGTTGGTGTAGCCGTAGAGCACCTTGTGGCCGTAGCACAGGCGAACGCCGATACCGAAGTCGAGACCACCGCTGATGTTCTCTATCTGGCTGGAGAGCAGGCTGAGCTGGCTGCGGCGCTTGCGCTCCACAAACAGCTCGGCGAAGTCGGCACCCAGCGCCAGCGCGTGATCGAGCACGTCGCGGGCGATGGCGGGGGCCAACAGGGAGAATGAAGTCATAGAATATCCTTTTCTGGTCTGTCCGTTTGCTTCCGACACCCGGCGTTGTGTTGTTATGGGGTGTCGACCTCATTGTTGCAGACCAGAAGCAAAAAGTCGCTATAGCGTCAGCCGATGATACCGAACGAGAAAATCGGTGCGATTTATGCGCCCGGCAGCCCGAGCGCAGGCTACCGACAGGGGAGGTTGGCGCCGCTCATGGCGCTCGCTTGATATGAGGTCGCCCCACTGCTCGATACGGGGTCGGTCTGGTCGTCCATTGGCCGGCGTCGTCGAACATCCAGGCGATCAGGATCAGAGCAGTTCGTGGATCTCGCTCAGGATCTGGTCGACCCACTGCTCGATGCGGGGTCGGTCTGGTCGTCCATTGGCTGGCGTCGTCGAACATCCAGGCGATCAGGGTCAGAGCAGTTTGTGGATCTCGCTCAGGATCTGGTCGACCCACTGCTCGATACGGGACTCGGTCTGGTCGTCCATTGGCTGGCGTCGTCGAACATCCAGGCGATCAGGATCAGAGCAGTTCGTGGATCTCGTTCAGGATCTGGTCGACCCACTGCTCGATGCGGGGTCGGTCTGGTCGTCCATTGGCTGGCGTCGTCGAACATCCAGGCGGCCAGGGTCAGAGCAGTTCGTGGATCTCGCTCAGGATCTGGTCGACCCACTGCTCGATACGGGACTCGGTCTGGTCGTACTGGTTGGCGTCATCGAGGGCCAGCCCGACGAAGTGACGGCCATCGTCGATGAGCGCCTTGGAGGCGTCAAACTCGTATCCCTCGTTGGGCCAGTAGCCCACCAGCTTGACCCCCTTGGGGACCAGCTGATCGTGCAGCAGGCCGAGGGCATCCTGATACCACTCCCCATAGCCCAGCTGATCGCCCATGCCAAACAGGGCGATGATGCGTCCCTCCAGATGCAGGTCGGCGATGTCTTCCCAGCGAGATTCCCAGTCCTCCTGCAGCTCGCCGAAGTCCCAGGTGGAGATGCCCAGGATCAGGATGTCGTACTCCTGCATGCGGGCGAGGGGCACATCCTTGATGTTGTGGAGATCGACCAGCTCGGGGCCGATGAGGGCGCGGATCTTCTCGGCGGCCATCTCGGTGTAGCAGGTGGTGGAGCCATAAAACAAACCTATCTTCATCGCTCTTCTCTTGATCGCAGTCGGCAAGGGGCGTGACCGGCACAGCGGCGCCCGGGGGGAGGGCGCCAGTCTAGCAGATTGCGCCGGGCTCTTCACCGCCTGAGGGGATGTGCAGCCTTGCCTTGCGGCCCGGGTGGGTCGGCACGTTACAATGGCGACCTGTTTCCCTGAGCGCGGCGCACCATGAGCAAAGCAGAATCCCATCCCCTGATCGAGCCGTTTCTCGACGCCCTCTGGCTGGAGCGGGGGCTTTCCGACAACACGGTCAGCTCCTATCGCACCGACCTGGAAAAATTTGCCCTCTGGCTCGATGAGCAAGGCGGTTCCCTGCTGCTGGCGGGGCTGGACGACATCCAGCACTACCTCGCCTGGCGGGTGGACCATCAGTTCGCGGCCAGCAGCACGGCCCGTTTCCTCTCGGCCCTGCGCCGCTTCTACCAGTATCTCAATCGCGAGAAGCTGCGCAGCGACGATCCCACCGTGCTGCTGGAGGGGCCAAAGCTCCCCAAAAAGCTGCCATCGGATCTGAGCGAAGCCGAGGTGGAGGCGCTGCTGCAAGCGCCCTTGGTGGACGACCCGCTGGAGCTGCGGGACAAGGCAATGCTTGAGCTGCTCTACGCCACCGGGCTGCGGGTGTCCGAGCTGGTGGGGCTGACCGCCGAACACGTCAGCCTGCGCCAGGGGCTGGTGCGAGTGGTGGGCAAGGGCAACAAGGAGCGCCTGGTGCCCATGGGGGAGGAGGCGGTGCACTGGCTGGAGCGCTACTACCGGGAGGGGCGCACCCTGCTGCTGGGTGGCACCAGCTCGGACGTGGTGTTCCCCTCCAAGCGGGCCCGGATGATGACCCGCCAGACCTTCTGGCACCGCATCAAGCTCTATGCCCTGAGAGCCGGCATCAGGGGGGAACTCTCCCCCCACACCCTGCGTCACGCCTTCGCCACCCACTTGCTCAATCACGGCGCCGATCTGCGAGTGGTGCAGATGCTGCTGGGCCACGCGGATCTCTCCACCACCCAGATTTATACCCACGTGGCCAACGAGCGGCTCAAGGCACTGCACGGCCAGCACCACCCCAGAGCCTGATCGCCTCATCGGCCTTGCAACAAAAAACCGCCCGAAGGCGGTTTTTTTCAGCACACGACAGGGAGGAAACGGTTATTTCCCCTGCTGGGATTTCAGCAAGTCGCGGATCTCGGTCAGCAGCTCCTGATCCTTGGTGGGGCCGGCCGGGGCAGCGGCTTCCTCTTCCTGCTTCTTCTTCAGGGTGTTGATGGCCTTGAGCCCCATGAAGATGGCGAAGGAAATGATCAGGAAGTCGATACAGGTCTGGATGAACTTGCCGTAGGCGATGACCACGGCAGGGGCATCCCCTTCGGCGGCCTTCAGGGTCACGGCGAGATCGCTGAAATCCACGCCCCCCAGGATCAGCCCGATGGGGGGCATGATCACGTCTCCCACGAAGGAGGAGACAATCTTGCCAAAGGCGGCACCTATGATGATACCGACCGCCATGTCGATCACATTGCCCCTGGATGCAAAGGCCTTGAACTCTTGAATCAGACTCATTTTTCCCCCTAGAAATGGACAACGTGCCACCTGAGCGCACGTCGATTTGAATAATAAAACATCAGCAAAACAGAGGGATGACTAAAGATGTCTCCCGTCGTCCTGATTAGCTTGCGGGGCTCAAGCCCGATTGGCAACCTGTCATCCCGTGATTTTTTCTTGCGGACGTTATTAATCGATCACTAATTAAGGTCTTTGGGAGAGGGAATTGTCTGGGTTACCTTATGAGACCCTTCAATCATGCCAAGTGAATGAGCTGATGCGATATTTACTGCTGGGAATGATGCTGCTGTGCGCTTTTGCGGCCAGCGCGGGGATGGACCCCCATGTGTTGAAACAGACCATAGAGCAGCGCCTCGGTGTGCAGGTCTACCTGGTGGACGAGACCCCCATGCCGGGCCTCTATCTGCTGGGCACGGCCCAGGGACTGCTCTACAGCGATGCCAGGGGAGACTATGTGCTGCAGGGCTCCATGCTGGATCTGGCCCACGACATGAGAAACCTCACCCGGCTCAGCCAGCAGCAGCAACGCAGGTTGGCGCTCTCCCAGATAGGGGAGGCCCGGCTCTGGCTCAAGGCCACCCCTGAACGCCACCGCCTCACCCTGTTTACCGATCTCGCCTGCGGTCCTTGCCGCATCGCGCTGGAGGAATTGCCCCGCTTGCAGGCGAGGGGCGTGAGCGTGCAACTGCTGCCTGCGCCTGTCGCCGCCTCGGATCAGGCTAGCTGGTGCGATCCCGGGCTGCTGCGCGAACTCAACTTCAGCGATCGTTTGCCTGAGAGCGGCTGTAATGCGATCCTTGCCCATCATATCGGCCTGAGCCAATGGCTCGGGATCAAGGCGTCACCGAGCTGGGTCCTGCCCAATGGTGATCTGGTGCGTGGTTACCAGAGCCCCGAACAACTGCTCAAGATACTGGATCACATCAATGCCCCTGCAAATCCGTCGTCGTCCGCGAGTTGATGATTCCCATCTGCCCGCCACCCTGCACCCGCTGCTTCGCCAGATCTTCGCCAGCCGCGGGGTAGAAGACCCTGCCCTGCTGGAGCGCAGCGCCAACCAGCTGCTGCCGCCCCAGCGTCTGTTCGGCATGGCGCAGGCGGTGCCGCTGCTGGCCGAGGCGCTGACGGCGCAAAAACGCATTCTCATCGTCGGTGACTTCGACTGCGACGGCGCCACCAGCTCGGCCCTGTGCGTGCTGGCCTTGCGCGCCATGGGGGGGCACCACATCGATTTTCTGGTGCCCAATCGCTTCGAGTTCGGCTATGGCCTCACCCCGGAGATCGTCGAGCTGGCGGTGGCCCGCGGCGCCGAGTTCCTGATCACGGTGGACAACGGCATCTCCAGCATCGCCGGGGTGGCGGCGGCCAAGGCGGCCGGCATGCAGGTACTGGTTACCGATCACCATTTGCCGGGTCATGAGCTGCCTGACGCCGACGCGATAGTGAACCCCAACCAGCATGGCTGCGACTTCCCCTCCAAGTCCCTGGCCGGGGTCGGGGTCGCCTTCTATCTGATGGCGGCCCTCAACACCCATCTGCGCCAGAGCGGCTGGTATGAGCGCCAGGGGCTGCGCGCCCCCAACGTGGCGGATTATCTCGATCTGGTGGCCCTCGGCACCGTGGCCGACGTGGTGGCGCTGGATGGCAACAACCGCATCCTGGTTCATCAGGGGTTGCAGCGGATCCGGGCCGGCCGTTGTCGCCCCGGCATCCAGGCGCTGGTGGATGTGTCGGGCCGCGACGGGCGTCGCCTGTGCGCTGCCGATCTCGGCTTTGCGCTGGGGCCGCGCCTCAACGCGGTGGGCCGGCTCGATGACATGTCCCTCGGAGTCGCCTGTCTGCTCTGTGACGACATCAGCCTGGCGCGCCAGTTCGCCTCCGAAATGGACAGCCTCAACCAGGAGCGCAAGGAGATCGAGCAGGGGATGCAGCAGGAGGCGCTCGCCACCCTGGAGCAGATCCGTTTTCGTGACGGCGAGGTGCCCTCCGGCATCGTGCTGCACCGAAACGAGTGGCATCAGGGGGTGGTGGGGCTGGTGGCCTCCAAGGTGAAGGAGAAGTACTACCGCCCGGTCATCGCCTTTGCCGAGAGCAGCGAGACCGAGCTCAAGGGATCCGGGCGCTCCATCCCGGGGGTGCACCTGCGCGATGCGCTGGAACTGCTCGATACCCGCCACCCCGGCTTGATGGGCAAGTTTGGCGGCCACGCCATGGCGGCCGGGTTGACCCTGCCCAAGGCCAATATCGAGGCCTTCGGCCGTGCCTTCGAGGCGGTCATCGGCGAGCTGGTGACCCCTGAGCTCTTGACCGGGGTGCTGCTCACCGACGGCGAGCTGCTGCCGGACGAGCTCACCCTCGAGCTGGCGGAGCTGATCCGCGCCTCCGGCCCCTGGGGTCAGGCCTTTCCCGAGCCGCTGTTTGACGGGGAATTCGTGCTGGTGCAGCAGCGGCTGGTGGGGGAGAAGCACCTCAAGATGATGCTGACCACGGATTCCGGCCATGCGGTGGATGCCATCGCCTTTGGCGTCGACTTGCAGCGCTGGCCCGATGCCTCGGTGAAGCGGGTGCGGCTGGTCTACCGGCTTGACGTCAACGAGTGGCGCGGCAACCGCAGCGTGCAGCTGCTGGTGGAGCATCTGGAAGCCGCCGGCCTCTGATCCCGCGAGTCTCTCTTGCTGTCGATGACGGCCACCTCAGGGTGGCCGTTTTTTTATGGTGTGAACCCGGATGTTGTCGTTGACCCGTCTATTGCTTCACAGTTTAAGCTTCCCTTCATCGGGTCACGGACCCCTCAGCGAGTCGTTGTCATGAAAATATCCGAACTGGCCCGGCGCTGCGGCCTGGCCCGCTCCACCCTGCTCTATTACGAGAAGCTGGGGGTGATTGCGGGCACAAGGGGCGCCAACGGCTATCGCCACTACGACGATGACGATCTGCAGCGGCTGCGGATGGTACAGGCCCTGCAGGCCGGCGGGCTCAGCCTCAAGCAGTGCCTCGCCTGTCTGGCGGGCGAGCTGGAGCAGGCAACGCTGGAAACCCGGGTCAGGGAGCTGGATGAAGAGCTGGCGCGGATGCAACGCGCCCGGGATCTGCTGGCGGATCTCGCCGGTTTGCGTGCGCACTCCGACGACGAGTTCAAGGCCTGGCAGCGGCAACTGCAGCATCAAGCCCCGCAGGCTTACTTTGCCTGGGTGATGAAGCAGGGATTCAGTGAAAAAGCGCGTTACCACCTGCAGTGGCTCAGCAAAGACATGAATGAACATGAGCGCTACATCCGGGATTTCAAGCTGCTGCTGGATGGCATGAGCTATTGGGGGCCGGGCGATAGCCTCTTCACCCAGCAGCAATTTGCCGCGCTGCCCAGCCAGCCTCGCCGGATCTTCGACATGGGCTGCGGGCGCGGCGCCGCCACCCTGGCGCTGGCACAGGTGACGGACGCCCCCATCGTAGCCATCGATCTGGACGAGGAGGCGCTGGCCGCCGTGGCGAGATCGGCCAGTGCGGCGGGGCTGAGTCAGGTCACTACCCTGTGCGCCAACATGGCGGCGCTGCCGGCAGACCTGGCCCCCGCCGATCTCATCTGGGCCGAGGGGAGCGCCTACACCATAGGGGTGGCCAACGCCTTGCAGGCATGGCGGCCGTACCTTGCCGGTCCTGCTGCCAGCCTGGTGCTGAGCGACCTGGTGTGGCTGACGGACACGCCGCCAGAGGGGGCGCTGGCGTTCTGGCTGCGGGATTATCCCGCCATGCAGACCCTGGCGGGCCTGCTCAAAGCGGTGAAGGAGGCGGGTTATCGCTGCCTGTGGCACACCCCGTTGCCGCAAAGGGCCTGGGACAACTATCTGGATCCCATCGAGCGCAATCTGGCGCGCCACCGTGCCGAGCTGGGGGATAGCCCAGCCTGGCAGGATCTGAGCCGGGAAGTGGCCATCCACCGCCAATACCTGGATAGCTATGGCTATGTGATCTGCTGCCTGCAGGCAGTCTGATCAGGTCATCCATTGAAAGAGAGCAAACGGAGAAACCCTGATGAACATCCTCATCCGACCCGAAACGGGCGCCGATCATGACGCCATCGAAGCGGTGACCGTGGCCGCATTCCTCAAGGCCCCCATACCGATCACAACGAGCAGCTGATCGTGCGTGACCTGCGCCAGGCCGGGGCACTCAGCCTGTCGCTGGTGGCGGAGCAGGGGGGGCGGGTGGTCGGTCACCTCTGCTTCTCGCCGGTGACCATCAGCGATGGCAGCGAGCGCTGGTATGGCCTTGGCCCCATTTCTGTTGCTCCTGCGCTGCACGGCAAGGGGCTGGGGTCACGGCTGATGGAAGCGGGTCTGGCCGAGCTCAAGGGGATGGGGGCGGCCGGCTGCGTGGTGCTGGGGGATCCCGGCTTCTACGGCCGTTTCGGTTTCGTGCCCGAGCCGGGGTTGACGCTGCCCGGCGTGCCGCCCGAGTACTTCATGGCCCGCTCGTTCGGCGCTGCCATGCCCAGTGGCGAAGTATGTTACCACCCGGCCTTCGAGCAGGGGTGAGCCCTCACCTTGAGGAAGATGCAAGTCGCTTTCTCAAGGTGGTGCAACCTTGCCGGTTTTAGGGAATGGGGCGGTGTTTAATATCGCTCCTGTTAATATCTCATGGTGGAAAATGCAATAAGTGACGGTATTGTGATATATTCCACCTGTAATTTTTCTTGACGGAAAAACCCTTGTCATCCTCTCGCCGCCCCTCGTCATGGCCGATGGTGCTTGCCATCGCCTGCCTTCTCTGGCTTGCCGCTGCGGCGGCGGCAGGGGTCGTTGCAACTAAGGGAATGGAGACGCAAGGGCAGGAGCGGCCGATGCTGTTCCATGAGCCAGCGAACCCGGGGCTTGCCGACAACGTCAGCCTGCCGCCCGCCTCCCAGTGGCGGCTCGGTTTCGAGCAGGGACGGCGACTGGAAGGGGCTGCTCATGCCGAGCTCTACCAGATGCTGCTGGCCTGGTTCCAGCACGAGATCCTCGGCCTGCTCTGCGGCCTGCTGTTTTTCCTGCCTCTCATCTATCTCAGGCAGCGGCCCGACTACTTCGGCGCTCTGCACACACGGCGGCTTCGCTGCCACCACCTGCAATATCGCTTCTGCCAGGGCGACTAGGTTCACCAGCCGGGCGCCTGCCCGTTTGATCCCCGTCATTGAGTACCGCTGACCGGGCTGCTCGGCAGTCTGGCGGCTGCCGTGGTCATTACCGGGTGCTGCGCCAGCTCTCTCTGTAAACGTCATCCGTGACGTCATCTTCGCGACTGGCCGTTGGCCGGGCGCGGACGTGCTCTTATTGCAACCAAGTGGTGAACTCATTCATGGACTATTACGTCAATCTCTTCATCCAGTCGATTTTTGTGGAAAACCTGGCGCTGGCCTTCTTCCTTGGCATGTGCACCTTCCTGGCCGTTTCCAAGAACATCAACACCGCCTTCGGTTTGGGCATGACGGTGCTGGTGGTCATGGTGATCGCCATCCCCCTCAACAACCTGATCTACCGCCATATCCTGCGTCCCGAGAGTACCTTCCTCGGGGAGTTTGATCTGGGCTTTCTCGATTTCATCGTCTATATCGGGGTGCTGGCGGCGCTGGTGCAGGTGATGGAGATGGTGCTCGACAAACATTTCCCGGCGCTCCATCACGCGCTCGGCATCTATCTGCCGCTGCTGACGGTGCACTGCGCCATCTTCGGCGGGGTGATGTTCATGGCGCAGCGGGATTACGACTTCATCGAATCCGTGGTCTACGGGGCGGGCTCAGGGCTGGGCTGGCTGCTGGCCATCGTCGCCATTGCGGGGTTGCGCCAGAAGATGAAGTATTCGGATGTGCCCGAGGGGCTGCGGGGTATCGGCATTACCTTCATCGTGGCGGGGCTGATGTCCCTCGGCTTCATGTCTTTTTCCGGCATCTCGCTCTGAGCCATGGGCCGGGTGGTGGCCCAATGAAGGTGCTCAATCCAGACGCTTTGCCATGTTGTAGCCCGTGATGGTGAAGCCCAGCGCCTGATAGAGCGCCAGTGCCCTCGGGTTGTCATGGGCCACCCTCAGCTTGATCTGGTGGATGCCTAGGGGGGCGAGCTGCGCCTCCAGGGCGGCCATGGCTGCCTTGCCGAGGCCGCGACCACGATGGGGCGGTGTCACATAGAAGTCGTAGATGAAGGTGGTGCCGGCGGCGGCGTCGATGGTGTGCCAGAGATAGCCCAGAGGCTCGCCCGGCGCGTTCGAGGCTTCAGGTACCATGGCGAGCAGGTGATGACCCGGGGTGGCGACACCCAGTGGCAGGAGCTGCTGCAACGAGGCGTCGGCCTGACGGTGGGCGTCAGGCAGCGCCATCCCGTGGTTGCTGGCAAGATCCTGGGCGTATTCCTCGATGAAGTAGTCGCGATAGGCGGGAAAGTCTGCGTCACGCAGGGGGATCAGGCGAACGGTGAGAGTCGGCATCCGGCACAGCACTCCAGAGAAGGGGAGTGGCCACGTTACGCCAGAACGGCGCCAATCACAAAGGGACAACCGCTGCCTGTGAGGTGACGGCGATAAAAAAAGAGCGCCCAGGGACGCTCTTTTTCTGCCTGCAGGAAAAGAGGCTTATTTGACCTCTTCCCCCTTGGCTTGCAGGTCTGCGTGGTAGGAGGAACGCACGAAGGGACCGCAAGCGGCGTGGCTGAAGCCGAGATCCATGGCCACATCCTTGAGTTCGTCGAACTCTGCGGGCGGCACATAACGCTTCACCGGCAGGTGGTGGCGGCTCGGTTGCAGGTACTGGCCCAGGGTCAGCATGTTGACGCCGTGCTCGCGCAGATCCTTGAGCACCTCGACGATCTCCTCGTTGGTCTCGCCAAGGCCCATCATCAGGCCGGACTTGGTCGGCACGTGGGGGTGCATCTCCTTGATGCGGCGCAGCAGCTCCAGGGACCACTTGTAGTCGGCACCCGGACGGGCAACCCGGTACATGCGCGGGGCGGTTTCCAGGTTGTGGTTGAAGACGTCAGGCGGGGTCTCGCGGAACACCTCCAGCGCCTGCTCCATCCGGCCACGGAAGTCCGGGGTCAGGATCTCGATGCGGGTCTGGGGGCTGTGCTCGCGGATCTCGCGGATGCAGTCGGCGAAGTGCTGGGCACCGCCGTCCCGCAGATCATCGCGGTCCACCGAGGTGATCACCACGTACTTGAGGTTCATCTCCTTGATGGTGAGTGCCAGCTTCTTCGGCTCCTCCGGATCCAGCGGCAACGGACGGCCGTGGGCCACGTCGCAGAAGGGGCAGCGGCGGGTACAGATGGCGCCCATGATCATGAAGGTCGCGGTGCCGTGGTTGAAGCACTCCGCCAGGTTGGGGCAGGAAGCCTCTTCACACACAGAGTGCAGCTTGTTTTTGCGCAGGGTGCTCTTGATGTGCTCGATCTTCTGGCTCGACGGCGGCAGCTTGATCCGCATCCACTCCGGCTTGCGCAGCACTTCCTCGTTGGGATCCGGCATGAATTTCACCGGGATCAGGGCCATCTTGTCGCCATCGCGCAGCTTGACGCCCGGCTCCATACGAACGGGTTTGCTCATGATTCACTCTCGGTGTTTGTTATTGTCTGGTTGACGGTCACCAGGGGCCTTGCGGCTCCCTCGTGACCACGGGGCATGGGGTTGCTCATGCCGCCTCTTCGGTATTCGTGATCTCTTGGTAGCCAATCAGGCGAGCCAGCTCCGTCACCAGCAGGGACTGTGCCTCGGCGACGCTCTGCGGGCCGCCCAGGGCGCTGGTCTGGGTCATGGCCATGCCCGCATAGCCGCACGGATTGATGCGCAGGAAGGGGGTCATGTCCATGTTGACGTTGAGGGCCAACCCGTGGAACGAGCAGCCCTTGCGGATGCGCAGGCCGAGGGAGGCCAGCTTGGCCTCCATGCCGAGCTCGTTCTTCACGTAGACCCCGGGGGCATCGGCCTTGGCGTAGGCCTCGATATTGCTTTTGGCGAGCGTGTTGATGATGGCGGTTTCGAGGCAGGTCACCAGCTCCCGTACAGAGAGCTTGCTGCGGCGCACGTCCACCAGCACGTAGAGCACCAGCTGGCCCGGGCCGTGATAGGTCACCTGACCACCGCGATCGCTCTGCACCACAGGAATGTTGCCGGGGGCGAGCAGGTGTTCGGCCTTGCCGGCCTGACCCTGGGTGTAGACGGGGTCGTGCTCCACCACCCAGAACTCGTCCGGGGTGTCGCCGGTGCGGTTGTCGGTGAAGGCCTTCATGGCGTCCCATACCGGTTGGTAGGGGCGACGGCCCAGCTGTCTGACGATCAGCTGGCTGGGGGGCGATTGTGGCACGGCGGGCGTTTCGGGTGACATCTTTCCTCACTGACAGGCGCTGGGTCGGTACGATAGTCGGTGCAACCGGGTGGCAGATAATCAGTCGCCCCGGTGACGGGGCGAGAGAGGTGACTTACAGGACGTAGCGAACCAGCTCGATCTTGCCGAGGGCGGTGTACATGGCCTCGATGTGTTCCTTGCTGTGGGCGGTGACCGTCACTCGTACCGAGTGATAGTTACCCTTGGAGCTCGGCTGAACGGTCGGGCTGTAGGTGCCGGGGGCGTGCTGCTGCAGCACTTCCACCACCATGTCGGGCAGGGCGGGGTCGGCCACGCCGAGCACCTTGAACGGGAACTTGCAGGGGAACTCCAGCAGTTCATCAAACTTGGTATTCATCTACTTCACCTTTCTGCGTCGCCGGGAAGCGACTTCATCTTTCATCTTGCAGGGCTGACGGAGGCCGCCGACATGCGCCTCTAGGGGCATCACCCCAGTCTATATGGGCATTGTCCGCACCGGGATCAAGGTCCGGTGATTCGGCAAGACGTGGAAATGCTGCTTTTTACCACAAATCGTCAGTCGGCGGAACCTGCAGATTACAGGGTTATTGACTGGACAGACCGCAAAAGACAGCAGCGGCGCCTGTTGGCGCCGCTGCTTGAGGAAGGGTCTGTTACTTGAACCAGCTGGAGACCAGCATCACCAGGTAATCCCACAGGCGGCTCATCAGGCCACCTTCCTGCACCTCTTCCAGGGCAACCAGGGGAACCTGCTTGATCTCCTTGTCCCCTTGCTTGAGGTACACGGTGCCGACGCGCTGGCCCTTGGCCAGGGGCGCCTTCAGCTCGCTCTCCAGCTGGAAGTCCGCCTTGAGGTTGTTGCCCTGGCCACGGGTGACCAGCACGGAGACGTCCTTGTCGACCCCCAGCTTAACTTCAGACTTGTCGCCCATCCAGATCTTCTGGGTGACCAGTTCGGTGCCCGCCTTGTAGGGGGTCAGGCTCTGGAAGAAGCGGAAGCCGTAGGTGAGCAGCTTCTTGCTCTCGGCGGCGCGGGAGGCCTCGCTGTTGGCCCCCATGACCACGGCGATCAGGCGCATGCCTTCGTTGTTGGTGGCGGAAGAGACCAGGTTGTAGCCGACCTGGCTGACGTGGCCTGTCTTGATGCCGTCAACCTGCAGGGATTGGTCCCACAGCAGGCGGTTGCGGTTGTGCTGGGTGATGCCGTTGAACACGAAGGACTTCTGGGAGTAGATCTTGTACTCCTCCGGCTGATCGTGGATCAGAGCCTGACCCAGGCGGGCCATGTCGCGGGCGGTACTGTAGTGGCCCTCTTCATCCAGGCCGTGGGGGTTCTTGAACTGGGAGTCCTTCATGCCGAGCTTGGCGGCCCAGGCGTTCATCAGGCTGGCGAAGGAGTCGGTGCTGCCCGCCAGGTGCTCGGCCATGGCGACGCAGGCGTCGTTGCCGGACTGGATGATGATGCCCTTGTTGAGATCATCGACGGAGACCTGCTTGCCCACCTCGATGAACATCTTGGAGGAGTCGGAGTAGTTCTTGGACCAGGCGTTCTGGCTGATGGTCACCATGTCGGTGCCCTTGATGTTCCCCTTGTGCAGCTCGTCGCCGACGATGTAGGAGGTCATCATCTTGGTCAGGCTGGCGGGGGGCAGACGCTCGTCGGCGTTCTGCTCGGCCAGCACCTGTCCGGAGAAGTAGTCGATCAGAATATGGGCCTTGGCGGAGATCTCGGGCGCGGCAGGCACCACCATGGGGGCGCTGTTCAAAGTGGGGACCGGCTGGGCACTCGGCAGGGCCGAATCCGGGGTCGGAACAGGCTGGTTGGCCTGAGCGGTGGCGCTTAACAGGGAGGCCAGAATAACGGAGCGGGCAAATTTGGACATCTTGAAATTCCTGGTGCCTGGATGGGATGTACCCAAGTTGAAAAAAAGCGGGCCCCACTATACCAGATGTGCGTGTCGGTCATAGTCCGAGATGCGACCTGGACGGGATTTTATGGGATGGCCCCCGACCTCGCGTCGTATCCCGGCGCGAGGTCGGGGCGGGTATCAGGGCACGATGAAGGCCTGCTCCAACCCACCCTGGCGGATCTGCTCGAGCAGGGGGGCCTGCTTGTCGCTGGCCACGGGTCCGAGCAGGACGCGGAAGACGGCGCCGTGCGCCACCACCTGGTACGGCACGCCATAGCGCTGGGTCATCACCTTGCCCATGGCCTCGGCCCGCGCCTGCGAGCCGCTGGCGAGCACCTGGATCATCTTGCCCTGGGTCGCTCCGGCCTTGGGGGGGGAGACGGTGGTGGTTGCCGTGGCGGCAGGAGCAGGAGCAGGGGCGGCCTTGGCCGGTGCCGTGGGGGCCGGCGTCTCGTTCGCGAAGGAATTGGCTGCTGGCGCCGCAGGCTCCATGGGCGTCATCGGGGTCATGGGCACCATCTCTACCATCTGATCCGGCTGATCGGTGATGAGTTCGAGGCGCACCCGGGCCTCACCCCCTTCCACCATCTCCAGCTGCGCGGCGGCGGCGTGGGAGAGATCGATGAGGCGATCGCTGCCGAAGGGGCCGCGATCATTGACGCGAACTATGGTCTCCAGACCGTTGTCCAGATTGGTGACCCGCACGTAGCTTGGCAGGGGCAGGTTGCGGTGGGCGGCGCTGAACAGGGTGCTGTCCTGCACGTCACCGTTGGCAGTCTTGTTGCCGTCCAGATCCCGGGAGAGCCAACTGGCAGTGCCTTCCTCGCTGTAGTGCTTGACGTCGCGCCACACCTCAAACTTCTGCTTGCCGATCCAGTAGTCCCGGTTGCCGCTCTCGCTCATGGGTTCGGGGCGGGGAATGGCGCCGGTCGCCTGGGGGATCTCGATGACCTGGGGCTTCTCCTGGGGGATGGGCTCTGGCGGCAGCGGCTGGGGCTCGGGTTGGCTGCTACAGGCGGCCAGCAACAAGGTCAGGCTGAGGGGAAGAAGTTTGTGGCTGTAATGCATAAGCGTCCTGGATTGCTTGACTGAGTTGATGCACCGCCATCGCATAGAGAGGGCTGCGATTGTAGCGGGTGATCACGTAAAAATTGTGGCGCGCGACCCAGTATTCCGGTCCTTCGGCCTGCTCCATCGCCAGCAGTTTTACCGGCGTCTCGGGTGACGGCGGTGTGGCGACTTCAATGCCCGCTGCGGCCAGCTCTGCCCAGCGGTGTCTTAGCTCGGGCTCGGGTGCAAGCAGGGTACCTACTGGCGCCAATCCGATCAAGGCGGGCTCCACCACCGGCTCGCCCCAGCGCCAGTGGTGCAGGGCGAAGTAGTTGGCCACGCTGCCGATGGCATCTGCCGGGTTGGCGAAGAGATCCCGCTTGCCGTCTCCGTCGAAGTCGACCGCGTAGTGACGGTAGCTGGAGGGCATGAACTGGCCCATGCCCATGGCGCCGGCATAGGAGCCCTTGAGATTGGTGAGCGGCCACTTCTCTTCCCGGGCAAGCAGCACCAGCTGGGCAAACTCCTTGGCGAAGAAATCCGCCCGTTCGGGGTAGTGGAATCCCAGGGTGTAAAGGCTGTCGAGCACCGGATGGCGCCCCATCTGTCGACCGTAAAAGGTCTCGATGCCGATGATGGCGACGATGAGGGAGGCGGGGACCTGGTAGGTCTGCTCGGCCCGTGCCAGGGTGGCGGCATGGCGCTGCCAGAATCCCACTCCGTCCCGGATGCGCTCCGGGGTGACGAACAGCGGCCTGTAGCGGTGCCAGGGCTTGGCTTCCCAGGGGCGGCGGATGGTGTCCAGCACCTCCTGGCGCAGGCTGGCCTGGGCGGCGGCGGCCTGCAACTCTGCCAGCGGCACCTGCTGCTGCTCGGCCAGCAGGCTGAGCCGGGCCGGCGAGACGGCAGCACCCGCCGTCAGGGTGCACAGAGATAGAGCCAGCCAGCCGAGCCGCATCAGGCGAGCAGCCGCCTGTGGGTCTGGATGGACATCAGAACGCCGAAGCCCGCCATCAGGGTTACCATGGAGGTGCCGCCGTAGCTCACCAGTGGCAGGGGAACTCCTACCACCGGCAGGATGCCGCTTACCATGCCCATGTTGACGAACACATAGACGAAGAAGGTCAGGGTCAGGGCGCCCCCCAGCAGGCGTTCGAAGCTGTTCTGGGCCTGCATGGAGATAAACAGGCAGCGGCTGATGATGTAGAGGTAGATGACCAGCAAGAGGGCCACTCCCACCAGACCGAACTCCTCGCTGAAGACGGCGAAGATGAAGTCGGTGTGGCGCTCTGGCAGGAATTCGAGCTGGGACTGGGTGCCTTGCAGCCACCCCTTGCCGAACACGCCGCCGGAGCCGATCGCAATCTTGGACTGGATGATGTGATAGCCGCGACCGAGCGGGTCCTTCTCCGGGTCCAGCAGCATCAGCACCCGCTGGCGCTGGTAGTCGTGCATCAGGAAGAACCAGAGTACCGGCATGAAGGCGCAGATGAGCAAGACCGCGAGCCCGATGAGCCACCAGCTGATCCCCGCCAGGAAGATGACGAAGAAGCCGGAAGCGGCCACCAGGATGGAGGTGCCGAGATCGGGTTGGGCCGCGATAAGCAGGGTGGGCAGCAGCACCATCACCAGGGCGATCATCACATGGCTGAACTTTGGCGGCAGGGAGTGCCGGCTGAGCCAGGCGGCCACCATGATGGGCATGGAGAGTTTCATCACCTCGGAGGGCTGGAACTTCATGAAGCCGAGATCGAGCCAGCGCTGGGCCCCCTTGCCGATATGGCCGAACACGTCCACCGCGATGAGCAGCAGCACCACCACCGCAAACAGGGGCACCGACCAGCGGGCATAGAGGGAGGGCGGCAGCTGGGCCATGCCGATCATCAGACCGAAGGCCAGGGCGCCGCGCACCAGCTGGCGCACGATGGAGTCGAGATCCTGGCCCGAGGCGGAGTAGAGCACCACCATGGAGAGGGCCATCAGGGTCAGCAGGCCGAGCAGCAGCGGCAGGTCGATGTGCAGCTTGTACCAGATGCTCTGCTGGCGGGCAGAATTACTCATTGGGAAACGACCTCACTCGGTTGGGACGGCTTTTCCGGTGCCGGTGGCAACTGGGGTTCCGGCGGGAGCAGATAGGCATCCAGCATGTGGCGGGCGACCGGTGCCGCCATGGCGCTGCCGCCCCCGGCGTTCTCCAGCACCAGGGCGACCACCGCCTTGGGTGCCTCGAAGGGGGCGAAGGCGACGAACAGGGCGTTGTCGCGGTGCTCCACCTTGGTGGTGGCCGCGTTGTAGACCTGGTTCTCCTTGAGGCCCACCACCTGGGCGGTGCCGGACTTGCCCGCCGCCTTGTAGGGGGTATTGGCGAAGGCGCGGCGCCCCGTCCCTTCGTGGCCGTTGATGACGCGCCACATGCCGTCCTTGGCCACCTGCCAGTAGGTATCGCTCTTGGCGGCGATGGCCACGTTCGGGTTGATGGGGGCGTTGACCACGCCATCGGAGGAGGCGGTGCTCTTGAGCAGGTGCGGCGTCACGTCGTGACCGTTCTGGGTCAGGATGCTGATGGCCTTGGCGAGCTGGATAGGGGTGGCGCTCCAGTAGCCCTGGCCGATGCCGATGGAGATGGTGTCCCCCTGGTACCAGGGTTGACGCCAGCGGGCCATCTTCCAGTCCCGGGAGGGCATGACGCCCCGGGTCTCTTCATAGAGGTCCACGCCGCTGTACTGGCCGAAGCCGAACTTGGTCATGTAGCTGTTGATCTTGTCGATGCCGACCCGGTAGGCGAGATCGTAGAAATAGGTATCCGCCGAGACCTCGATGGCGCGATAGACGTCGAGCCAGCCGTGGCCCCAGCGGCGCCAGTCCCGGAACTTCTTGGTGGTGCCCGGGATGGAGAAGCTGGGCCCGCCGAAGTAGCGGTAATTGGGGGTGATCGCCCCCTCATTGAGCCCCATCACCGCCATCATGGGCTTGACGGTGGAGGCGGGGGCATAGATGCCCTGGGTGGTGCGGTTGACCAGCGGCCGGGCGGGATCGTTGAGCAGCGCCGAGTAGTTGGCGCTGGAGATGCCGGTCACGAACAGGTTGGGGTCGTAGCTCGGGCTCGACTCCATGGCCAGGATGGCGCCGGTGTTGGGCTCCATCATCACGATGGCGCCCCGGCGGCCGGCCAGCAGCTCCTGGGCTTTCAACTGCAGGCGGATGTCGATGTTGAGGTAGATGTCCTTGCCGGGCTCGGGGGGCTGGAATTTCAGGGTGCGCACCACCCGGCCGCGGTTGTTCACCTCGACCTCCTGATAACCCGCCACGCCGTGCAGCTGATCCTCGTAGTACTTCTCTACCCCCTGTTTGCCGATGTCCTTGGTGGCGGCATAGTTGGCGAGCTTCTCCTCCTTCTCGAGGCGCTCCACGTCACGGGTGTTGATCTTGGCCACGTAGCCCAGGGCATGGGTCAGGGTATCGCCGAACGGGTAGTAGCGCTTGAGGTAGGCCTCGATGCTGGCCCCCGGGTAGTTATGCTGGTTGACCGAGAAGAGGGCGACCTGGTATTCGGTCAGCTTCTCGAACAGGGGCACGGGCTTGAAGCGGCGCTGACGTTTGACCTCGGCCAGGAACTTCTCCTTGGTCCCCTCCGGCAGGGCCAGCAGGGTGATAAGGTCGTCCGCGGTCTTCTCCAGGTTCTCGGTCTCTTCGGGCACGATCTCCAGGCTGTAGACCGGGCGGTTTTCCGCCAGCAGGACACCGTTGGCGTCGTAGATGAGGCCACGGGGCGGCGCCACCGGTACCACACGGATGCGGTTGTCGTTGGATCGGGTCTGATAAGTTTCGTAAGACTCTACTTGCAGGTAGTAGAGGTTAGCCAGCAGCACCAGCATGAGGGTGACCATGCCGATGTAGGCGACCAGGGTGCGCCGGAAGAACAGACGTCCCTCGGCACTGTGATCGCGCATTTCAATGCGATTCTTCAGCATGCCGTTACCTTGTGGCTGACGTGCGGGTGAGAGAGGAGAAATGCATGCTCAGGGTCGGCATGGGTCACTCTCTGTGATAAGGGTGATTGGTGGTGATGCTCCAGGCGCGATAGAGGCTCTCGGCCACCAGTACCCGCACCAGGGGATGGGGCAGTGTCAGGGGCGAGAGCGACCAGCTCTGCTCCGCAGCAGCCTTGCACTCGGGGGAGAGCCCCTCCGGGCCACCCACCAGCAGCGCCACGTCCCGGCCATCCAGCTTCCAGGCTTCCAGTTGCACGGCGAGCTGCTCCGTGGTCCAGGGCTTGCCCGGAATGTCCAGGGTCACGATACGGGAGCGGCCGGCGGCGGCCAGCATGGCTTCCCCTTCCTTTTGCAGGATGCGGGGAATGTCGGCATTCTTGCCGCGCTTGCCTGCGCCGATCTCGACCAGCTCGAACGGCATGTCTTTGGGGAAGCGGCGACGGTACTCTTCGAAGCCATGCTCTACCCAGGCAGGCATCTTGGTGCCCACGGCAATCAACTGGATCTTCATCTTTGGTTACGCTGTCGCCCTTTATTGCGAATTGACCTGGGCGGCGCCGCTCCAGAGTTTTTCCAGCTGGTAGAAGTCGCGGTACTCATCCTGCATCACGTGGACGATGACCGACCCCATGTCCACCAGCACCCACTCACCGGTGAGTTCCCCTTCCACGCTCAGCAGGTCGAGCCCCGCATGACGGGCCTCGCTGGCGAGGTTGTGGGCGATGGCACTGACGTGACGATTGGAGTTGCCGGAGCAGATGATCATGGTGTCCGTGATGCTGGATTTGCCGCGCACATCGAGGGTGATGATGTCGCGGCCTTTCATGTCATCGATCTTGTCGACGATAAAGGCGAGCAATTCTTGGCCTTGCAATGTCTTCTCCTATCTTCCGGCGCCAGAGGGCGGCGGATTATATCATGGTCACTCCCGTTTCCCAGCCTGGCAAAGGGAGCATCGCCCGGGGAGCCGTCCCGTGGGGGAGGGGCCCCTTGACGATCACTATAGTGTGCAACCCGGCCTGGCAATAGTCAGGGCCGGGCCCGGTGCGCCCGGACGTGTCGGCTGAGCCGCCTGCGTGGCGCCGTTTACTGCGTTGCCGATGAGCTGTAGAGCCCGTGGCGCCGGATATAGTCGGCGACCGGGTTGGGCAGCAGGTATTTGGGATCCTGGCCTGCCGCGAGCAGGGCACGCAGGCGTGTGGCCGACAGCTCGACGGGCAGGTTGTCACAAAGCCAGACATGACCGTGGCGCTGGCGATGGAGATCCTGAATATCCCGGGTCTGGTGGCGGGCCAGCAGCTCGGCCACCTGGACGGGATAATCCGGTTGCCAGCCTGGGCGGCAGCTCACCACCAGATGGGCGTAATCGAGCAACTCCTGCCAGCGGTGCCAGCCCGGCAGGCCGAGCAGGGAATCCATCCCCATCAAAAAGCAGAGCGGGGTGTCCGGCAGCTCGCTCCTCAACTCGACAAGGGTGTCGATGGTCCAGGAGGGGGTGTCGCGCCTGAGCTCCCGCTCATCCACCACGAATCCCGGGTTGTCCGCCGCAGCGAGCCGGACCATAGCGAGCCGCTGCTCGCTGGAGCAGAGCGGATTGGCCCGGTGGGGCGGGATATGGTTCGGGAGCAGGCGCACCTCGGCCAGACCCAGGGCCTCCCGGGCCTCGATGGCGGGTCTCAGGTGGCCGATGTGAATGGGATCGAAGGTGCCGCCGAGGATCCCGATGGGCGGTGTCAGCATGATTCCGTCTCCAGCAGGGGGAGCGGGGTTCCGTCACGAAAGCCGAGGGCGATGGTTTGCAGCATCAGCCAGGCCTGTTCGGTGTCGAAATGGCGCTGGGCATGGTCCAACTGGGCCATCAGTTGCCAGAGCTGTCGGATCTTGGGGAAGGGAAGCCGGGTCAGCGCCTGCTGGATGAGCTGCTGGCGACTCTGCCAGATGCGCAGGCGGCTGAAATGCTCCACCAGGGGCTGTCCGGTGCGGGCGGCCAGCGCCAGCTCGGTGAGCTGCTCCAGTTCGCGGCACAGGGTCCAGGCCAGCATGCCGGGTTCGGTGCCCTCGGCGCGCAGGGCCAGCAGGATGCGCTGGGCCCGGTTCACCTTTCCTTCCAGCAGGGTATCGACGAGCTGGAAGGGAGTGAAGTGGGCGTGGCGGATGATGGTCTCCTGCAGATAGGCGACGCTGATGGGCTGGGGCGGCGAGAGCAGGGTCAGCTTCTCGATCTCCTGGCTCGCGGCCAGCAGGTTGCCCTCGTAGGCGTGGCACATGAAGTTGACCGCATCCGGCAGTGCCTTGAGGCCGAAGCGCTGAAAGCGGGCGCTCATCCAGCGCGGGAAGAAGCGGGGCTCGGGGTGGTTGACCGGCACATAGGTGCCGCTCTGGCTCAGCTTGTCGAACCAGGCCGCCTTCATCTGGGTCTGGTTGAGGCGGGGGCCCGAGAGCACCAGCAGCAGGTCGGGGTGGAGCTGTTTGCCAATGTCGCTGATGCGGGCGGCGAGATCCTTGTCGATCTTGGCGGGCAGCTCCAGCTCGATGATCTGGCGGGCCGAGAACAGGCTCATGGCCTGGCAGGCATCGTAGACCTGGTTCCAGTCCAGCCCCTGTTCCACCACGAAGCTGTGGCGTTCATCGAAGCCCTGTTTGCGTGCCACCTGACGCACGGCGTCGACAGCTTCCAGTTTGAGCAGGGGCTCGTCCCCAAAAATGAGATAGCAGGGCTTGAGCCCTGCCTTGAGATGATCCGCAAACTGCTCGGGATAGACTCTCATCAACACCCTCTCATCAAGATACGCGCATCAGAACTTGACCTGACTGAGCTGGCGAATAACCAGGTTGGCGGCCTGCTCCTGCATCTCCTTGCCGAGCTGCTCCTGCTCGCGGGAGGAGGCGAGTGCCGCATCCGGCTTGTTCAGGAAGCTGCGGTTGAAGGTGATGGGGAAGACCTGGGTCGGTTTGCCCGGCATGACCACGGTGAACTGGGTGCTGTAACTCAGCAGGTATTCGCGGTCCTGGCCGATGGAGTCGACGGAGGCGACCTGGCTGCGGCTACGAACCCCGGCCAGGGTCAGCACCGGGATGCCCTCCTTGTCGGCGAGCTGCACGCCAGCGGCCTTGAGACGAGTTGTGACCAGTCGGTAGAAGTCGCTCTTGTTGTCACCGACCACTTTCATGGTCATCAGCTCGGGGGGAATGGCGGTGCCCCGCATCTGAAAACCGCAGGCCTGCAGCAGCAGTCCTGCCAGCACGATGGCCATCCAGCGCGTGAAGATGGTGCCCATAAAAAATCCTCTTTGCATGAAGTGAAGAGCGGCGGGCGCAGGGCCCGCCGTCATCATCCGTGTGTCGTCAGCCCCTGGCCCGGACCGTCGACCGCCGCCAGGGGAGGCGTCATCAGTTGGCCACGATGTTGAGCAGTTTGCCCGGCACGTACACAACCTTGCGCACGGTCAGACCGTCGGTGAACTTCTGTACGGACGCATCGGCCATGGCCAGCTTCTCGACGTCGGCCTGGCTGATCTCGGCCGGGACGGTGAGCTTGCCACGCATCTTGCCGTTGATCTGCACCACCACCAGCTTCTCGGTCTCGACCATGGCCGCTTCGTCAGCCACCGGCCAGGCCGCGACATCGATGTCCCCTTCCTTGCCCAGCATCTTCCACAGCTCGAAGCCGATGTGCGGGGTGATGGGGTAGAGCATGACCACGACCGCTTCCAGCGCTTCCTGCATCAGGGCGCGATCCTGAGCGTCACTGCCCAGTTTGGCCAGGTTGTTCATCAGCTCCATGATGGCGGCGATGGCGGTGTTGAAGGTCTGACGGCGACCCACGTCGTCGCTCACCTTGGCGATGGTCTTGTGCAGCTCGCGGCGCACGGCTTTCTGGTCGCTGGTGAGGGCGGCGATGTCCAGTGCGGCAACGGCGCCACCGGATACGTGCTCGAAGGTGATGCGCCACAGGCGACGCAGGAAGCGCTGGGCACCTTCCACGCCGGAGTCGGACCACTCCAGGGTCATCTCGGCCGGAGAGGCGAACATCATGAACAGACGGACGGTATCGGCGCCGTAACGCTCCACCATCAGTTGCGGGTCGATGCCGTTGTTCTTGGACTTGGACATCTTGGTCATGCCGGAGTGCATCACTTCACGGCCTTCGAGGTCGACCGCCTTGGTGATGCGGCCCTTGTCATCACGTTCCACCTTGACGTCGAGGGGGCTGACCCAGACGTTGCCGCCCTTCTCATCCTTGTAGTAGAAGGCGTCAGCCAGCACCATGCCCTGGCAGAGCAGGCGCTTGAACGGCTCGTCGCTGTTCACGAGGCCCGCATCACGCAGCAGCTTGTGGAAGAAGCGGGCGTAGAGCAGGTGCATACAGGCGTGCTCGATGCCGCCGATGTATTGATCCACCGGCAGCCAGTGGTTGGCAGCCGCCGGATCCAGCATGCCCTTGTCGTAGTCCGGGGAGCAGTAGCGGGCGTAGTACCAGGAGGACTCCATGAAGGTGTCGAAGGTATCGGTCTCGCGGAACGCTTCCTGGCCGTTATACGTGGTCTTTGCCCACTCGGCATCGGCCTTGATCGGGCTCTGGATACCGTCCATCACCACGTCTTCCGGCAGCAGTACCGGCAGTTGATCTTCCGGGGTCGGCACCACGGTACCGTCCGCCAGGGTCAGCATGGGGATGGGAGCGCCCCAGTAGCGCTGACGGGAAACGCCCCAGTCGCGCAGACGGTAGTTGACGGTGCGCTTGCCCTTGCCGAGCCCTTCCAGCTTGTTGGCGATGGCATCGAAGGCACCCTGGAAGTCGAGACCGTCGAATTCGCCAGAGTTGAACAGCACGCCCTTCTCGGTATAAGCCGCTTCGCTCACATCGGCGTCGCCATCAACCGGCTTGATCACCGCCTTGATGTCGAGGCCGTATTTGGTGGCGAATTCGAAGTCACGCTGATCATGGGCCGGAACCGCCATCACGGCGCCGGTGCCGTAGTTCATCAGCACGAAGTTGGCGACCCAGACCGGCACCTTGCGGCCATCCAGCGGGTGAATGGCGTAGAGGCCGGTTGCCATGCCCTTCTTCTCCATGGTGGCCAGTTCAGCTTCGGCTACCTTGGTGTTCTTGCACTCTTCGATGAAGGCGGCCAGCTCCGGATTGTCCTGGGCTGCCTGCAGCGCCAGCGGGTGACCGGCGGCGATGCCCACATAGGTCACACCCATGAAGGTGTCCGGACGGGTGGTGTAGACCTCGAGGTGCTCGGCCTGACCGTCGATATTGAAGCTGATGTTGACCCCTTCGGAGCGGCCAATCCAGTTGCGCTGCATGGTCTTGACCATCTCCGGCCAGCCTTCCAGATTGTCGATGTCGTTCAACAGCTCTTCGGCGTAGTCGGTGATCTTGATGAACCACTGGGGGATCTCTTTTTGTTCCACCGGGGTGTCACAGCGCCAGCAGCAGTTGTCCACTACCTGCTCGTTGGCCAGCACCGTCATGTCGTTCGGGCACCAGTTGACGGAGGAGGTCTTCTTGTAGACCAGACCCTTCTCGTAGAGCTTGGTGAAGAACCACTGCTCCCAGCGGTAGTAGTCCGGCTTGCAGGTGGCCAGCTCCCGATCCCAGTCATAACCCAGACCCAGCATCTTCAGCTGGTTCTTCATGTATTCGATGTTTTCGTAGGTCCAGGGGGCCGGCGCCGTGTTGTTCTTGATGGCGGCGTTTTCTGCCGGCAGGCCGAAGGCGTCCCAACCGATGGGTTGCAGCACGTTCTTGCCATTGAGCCGTTGATAACGGGAGATCACATCACCTATGGTGTAGTTGCGAACGTGCCCCATGTGTAGACGACCAGACGGATAGGGGAACATGGAGAGGCAGTAGAACTTTTCCTTGTCTACTTTCTCCACCGCCTTGAAGGTTTTCTTGGCATCCCAGTGCTTCTGCACTGCTGGTTCTATGGATTGGGGAACGTATTGCTCTTGCATTGGTGACATCCGGATCTGTGAAATGAATAGATAAAACGGCTGGGAAATCCCGATAGAATACCCATATCCTGCGGCGGCAACAACCGCCAGCATCCGCCCGGTCTCGGGCCAGGTCTGGTACCCGCGAGGATTTGCAGAGCCGCGAGAGTCGCAACGAAGTGAGAATGGCAACCGCCGCCCGTATCCGCCGAGCCCGAGGTCAGGGTCTGGCTCGATCGGGATTCAGCAGAGGAGTGATGGCCATGGACAAACGTCGACAAGGGTATGAAGCCTTTATCGCCCAGCTCAAGAAGCAGTGGGAAGAGACGGAAGCGTTTCAGGGAGAGCGCCTCAACCGGATGATCGCCAAGGTGCAGGCCTATCTGGAGGCGGCCGGGGATCTGACCCAGGACGAGCTGGCGCTGATCGCCGAGTATGTGAAGCGGGATCTGGGCAACTATGACGAGGGGCGCAAGGATGAGCAGGTGGAGGAGTCCGCCTTCATGCTGGCGCTCAAGGACACCGCCTGGTCCTGGCTGGCAGACGTGACCGACCGCACCCAGGTGGAGTGGCAGGAGTTGGCGGACGAGCTGGAACACAAGGGGGTCTACCGGGCGGGGGACTGGGTGGGACTCGGGGTGCTGGTGTGCGATCACTGCGAGTGGCGCCATACCGTGCTGCATCCAGAGCAGCTTGGCACCTGCCCGGAGTGCGGGGCCGATGAGTATCACCGTGAGCCGCTGTCTCCTTGAGCCACCAGACTGTGCCAAGCCATAAGCCAAACCATAAAAAGAGGCGCCCAAGGGCGCCTCTTTTGTTTATCGGGGTTGTGTGGTCTTAGCCCTTGCGCGCCCAGGGGTGGGCGCGGGGGCGCAGCCACAGGGCCAGCCCCAGCAGGGCGGCGGCCAGGCCATACATGGGCCAGCTGCCAAAACGCAGATAGGGGGTCTGGCCGTGGGCGGGGCGTACCTCGGCACGCAATACTCCAGCCTCGAACTGCGGGATCTGGGCGATGATGCTGCCGTCTATCTCGGTGACGATGGTGATGCCGGTGTTGGTGTCGCGCAGCAGTGGGCGGGCCAGCTCCAGGGCGCGCATGCGGGCGATCTCCATGTGCTGCCAGGGGCCGATGCTGGTGCCGAACCAGGCGTCGTTGGAGACGGTCAGCAGAAAGTCGGTATCCGGCTGCACATTGCGGCGCACCTCGTCCGGGAAGATGATCTCGTAACAGATGGCGGCGGCAAACTTGAGCCCCTTGGCGATCAGGTTCGGCTGCACCTCGTCACCCCGGCTGAAGGAGGACATGGGCAGGTTGAAGAAGGGGGCGATGGGACGCAGCAGATCTTCAAAGGGTACGAACTCGCCGATGGGCAGCAGATGGTACTTGTAGTAGCGGTTCTTGTGCTCGTAGTAGTAGGACTCCTTGCCTTCTGCATCCTGCACCCCCATGCCGAGCACGGTATTGAAGAAGCGCTGCTGTTTCAGATCGTAATGGATGATCCCCGCCAGCAGGCCGGTGTCGTTCACCTTCATCGCCTTGTCCAGGCTCTCCAGATAGGTACCCATCTCCTTCTCGATGGCAGGTATGGCGGACTCCGGCCAGACGATGATGTCGGCATCCTGGTTCTCGCGGCTGAGATCCTGATACTTGCGTACCGTCGGCACCAGGGCCTCCGGATCCCACTTGAGGGACTGCTCGATGTTGCCCTGCACCAGCGCGACCTTGACCGGCTCACCCCGGGTCACCCAGTTGAGCTGCATCAGCCCCTGGGCGGCGCCCACCAGGGCGACGGGGAGCAGCAGCCAGGCCGGCTTGCGGTGTTGCCATACCAGCCAGAGGGCGGAGGCGGTGAGCAGCAGGGCAAGGGTGATGCCCTGCACCCCGAGAAGGGGAGCGAAGCCCTTGAGGGGGCCGTCTATCTGGGTGTAGCCGAACCAGAGCCAGGGGTAGCCTGTCATCACCCAGCCCCGCAGCCAGTCGGCCATCAGCCAGAGCGCCGGGAAGGCGAGCAGCCAGCGGCTCCAGTGGCGGCCGGCAAAAAAGCGGGCGAAGAGCCAGCAGGCCAGGGTCGGGTAGAGGGAGAGATAGGCGCAGAGCCCGGCCAGCAGCACGAAGGCGGCCGGCAGCGGAATGCCGCCAAACTCCGTCATGCTGACGTGGATCCACCACTGCCCGGGCAGGAATAGACCCATGGCGTAGCCGAAGCCGCGCCAGGCTGCCTGTTTGGGGGTGGCCTTGTCTAGCAGGGCGTAAAGGCCGAGCAGGGAGGGGATCACCAGGGGCCAGTAGCCGAAAGGGGAGAAGGCCAGCACGGCGATGGCGCCGCTGGCAATGGCAAACAGGCTGGTCAGGAGTTTCGATTTCACGGGGGATCGGGGCTCGAATTGGACTGAATGGAAACACAATGGCCGACATCTTAACCGCAAACCGGGTCAACGGCGAGCCTCGCGGTCGGCGTGGGCCAAGTGGCGGTCGCGCGGCGGGAAGGAGGCAAAAAAAGCGCCCCTGACGAGAGGGGCGCGGGATGTGCGTGGTGCTGGGCGGGATCAGGACTCCGGCTGCGCCGCCGCATGATGCTCGGGGATCTTCACCTGCAACTGTTGCAGGCGACGGCGATCGGCGTGCATCACCTTGAACAGGTAGCCGTCGAGTTCGATCTCTTCACCCTTCTTGGGCAGGTGGCTGAAGGCGTGCATCACCAGACCGCCGACGGTGTCCACCTCTTCATCGCTGAACTGGGTGCCGAAGAAGTCGTTGAAGTCCTCGATCTCGGTCAGCGCGCTCACCGAGAAGACCCGCTTGCTGATGCGGCGGATCTCTTCCGGCTCGTCCTCAATGTCGTCGAACTCGTCGTCAATCTCGCCGACGATGAGCTCCAGAATGTCCTCGATGGTCACGAGACCAGAGACACCGCCAAATTCGTCCACCACGATGGCCATGTGGTAGCGCTCTTCCCGGAACTCCTTGAGCAGGCGATCGACCCGCTTGCTCTCCGGCACGATCACCGTGGGACGCAGGATCTTCTCCAGCTGGAGCGGTTCGCTGGCATGCTGGCCGCCAAAACCGAACGGCAGCAGATCCTTGGCGAGCAAGATGCCCTCCACGTGATCCTTGTCTTCGTTGATCACCGGGAAGCGGGAGTGGCCGGATTCGATGATGACCGGCAGGAACTCGTCCACCGGCTGGGACTTCTCGATGGTCACCATCTGGGAGCGGGGGATCATGATGTCACGCACGCGCAGCTCGGCAATTTCGAGCACGCCCTCGATCATGTCCTTGGTGTCCTGATCGATGAGGTCCCGCTCTTCGGCATCGGCGATGACCTCTACCAGATCGTTGCGGTCTTTTGGCTCGCCCTGGAAGAGTTGGCTGAGTTTGTCGAGCCAGGTTTTCTTCGGCGAGCCGGTACTAGGGTGATCGTCGGTCATTTTCTCTCTTGGTTACTCGTATGAACACACTTGAAATCGTTGTGGCTATATGAGGATGGGCATCGGCTGTTTCAAGACGATGACCATCCGGTTCGTTACTCTTCGTCGTTCAGATAAGGATCGGCGAAGCCCAGTTCCTGCATGATGTCGCGCTCGAGCTGCTCCATCTCCTCGGCTTCCTCGTCCTCGATATGGTCATAACCTAGCAGATGCAGACTGCCATGCACAACCATGTGAGCCCAGTGGGCCATCAGGGGCTTGCCCTGTTCGACGGCTTCGGCCTCGACCACCTGGCGGCAGATCACCAGATCCCCGAGCAGGGGCAGCTCGAGACCCGGTGGCGCTTCGAAGGGGAAGGAGAGCACGTTGGTGGGCTTGTCCTTGCCGCGATAGGTGTGGTTGAGCTCGCGGCTCTCCGCCTCGTCCACCAGGCGCACCGTCACCTCGGCCTCGGGCTGGAAGCCCAGAATGGTGCCGTCGAGCCAGCCTTGCAGCTGGGCCTCGGTCGGCAGGCCGTCCGGGCTGGCGCAGGCCAGTTGCAGATCCAGGGTCACGCTCATTGGGCACTCTCTTTGCTGGTGTTCTCGTTGCGGGGAGTGGCTGCGCTCTTCTCGGCCGCCTGCTGGGCATCGAATGCCTCGTAGGCCTGCACGATGCGGGCCACCACGGGATGGCGCACCACGTCCTTGGACTCGAAGAAGTTGAAGGAGAGGCCATCGACCCCCTGCAACACCTCCAGGGCGTGGCGCAGACCGGATTTGGTGCTGCGAGGCAAGTCCACCTGGGTGATGTCGCCGGTCACCACCGCCTTGGAGTTGAAGCCGATGCGGGTCAGGAACATCTTCATCTGTTCCGTGGTGGTGTTCTGGGCCTCGTCCAGGATGATGAAGGCGTCGTTGAGGGTGCGGCCGCGCATGTAGGCAAGCGGCGCCACCTCGATGACGTTGCGCTCCATCAGCTTCTCCACCCGCTCGAAGCCCAGCATCTCGAACAGGGCGTCGTAGAGGGGGCGCAGGTAGGGGTCCACCTTCTGGGAAAGATCGCCGGGCAGGAAGCCGAGCTTCTCACCGGCTTCCACCGCCGGGCGGGTCAGCAGGATGCGGCGGATCTCCTGGCGCTCCAGGGCATCCACGGCGGCGGCCACGGCGAGATAGGTCTTGCCGGTCCCGGCGGGCCCGATGCCGAAGCTGATGTCGTGGCGTACGATATTGGCGATGTACTGGGCCTGGTTCGGGCTGCGGGGCTTGATGAGACCGCGCTTGGTCTTGACCGTGACCTCCTTGCCATACGGCAGGGAAGGGGCGGGTTCGTCGTCCTGCTCCAGCACGCGGGACTCCTGCACCGCCAGGTGCACCATCTCGGGGGTGATGTCGCTCACCTTGCTCCCCTTGAGGGGCTGGGTTTCCACATAGAGGTGCTTGAGGATGACGGCAGCCGCCTCCACCTGGGCCTGCTTGCCGATCACTTGGAAGTGGTTGTCCCGGTAGCTTATCTCGATGCCGAGACGGCGCTCCAGCTGCTTGAGGTTGTCGTCAAAGGGTCCGCACAGGCTGGCGAGGCGCTGGTTGTCGGCGGGTTCCAGATGCAGATTCAGGGTGGAGATGTGTCGGCTCAAGGTGTCCTCTTATCGGTTGTTCCCCCGCCACTGGGCGGGGGAGAGAGTCATCAATGGGGTCTGAAGGCCGCAACGCCCAGATCATCGGGCACGTTGTCAGGACGACGGGCGAGGATCTCGCTCGGGGCCGTGGCGATGCGCAGGTTCATTTCGTCCTCGCCGCGGATGAAGCGGCCGCGCAGGGAGTAGGGGCGTACGTCGGTGATCTCCACGTCGGCGAAGCCGCCGATGAGGCGGTGCGGCCCCTCGAAGTTGACCACCCGGTTGTTCTCGGTGCGGCCACTGAGCTGCATGGGATCCATCTTGGAGGGCCCCTCCACCAGGATGCGCTGCACCGAGCCCAACATGGCGCGGCCGATGAGCATGGACTGGTGATTGATGCGGTTTTGCAGTCGGGTCAGGCGGGCCTTTTTCACTTCCATGTCAACGTCATCGGGCAGATCCGCGGCCGGGGTGCCGGGGCGCGGGCTGTAGATGAAGCTGAAGCTCATGTCGAAGTTGATCTCCTCGATGAGTTTCATGGTGGCCTCGAAGTCTTCGTCCGTCTCGTTCGGGAAGCCGACGATGAAGTCGGAGCTCATGGTGATGTCGGGACGCACGGCGCGCAGGCGGCGGATCTTGGACTTGTACTCCAGCACAGTGTGCGGGCGCTTCATCATGGTCAGGATGCGATCCGAGCCGCTCTGGATGGGCAAGTGCAGGAAGCTGACCACCTCGGGGGTATCACGATAGACCTCGATGATGTCGTCGGTGAACTCGACCGGGTGGCTGGTGGTGTAGCGAATGCGGTCGATGCCGTCGATGGCAGCCACCAGGCGCAGCAGTTCTGCGAAGGTGCAGACCTCCCCGTCGAAGGTCGGCCCCCGGTAGGCGTTGACGTTCTGGCCGAGCAGGTTCACTTCGCGCACCCCTTGCTGGGCGAGCTGGGCGATTTCATAGAGCACGTCATCCAGTGGCCGGCTCACCTCCTCGCCACGGGTGTAGGGCACCACGCAGAAGGAGCAGTACTTGGAGCAGCCTTCCATGATGGAAACGAAGGCGGTCGCCCCCTCGGCACGGGGTTCGGGCAGGTTGTCGAACTTCTCGATTTCGGGGAAGGCGATGTCCACCTGGGCACCGCGCCCCTCCTGCACCTGCTTGATCATGGTCGGCAGGCGGTGCAGGGTCTGGGGTCCGAAGACGATGTCCACATAGGGCGCCCGGCTGCGCAGGTTCTCCCCTTCCTGGGAGGCGACGCAGCCGCCCACCCCGATCACCAGCCCCGGTTTTTTCGCCTTGAGCTTCTTCCAGCGACCGAGCTGGTGGAACACCTTCTCCTGGGCCTTCTCGCGGATGGAACAGGTGTTGAGCAGCAGCACATCTGCCTCTTCCGGCTCCTCGGTAAGCGTGTAGCCATTGCTGGCATCCAGCAGGTCCGCCATCTTGGACGAGTCGTACTCGTTCATCTGGCAGCCCCAGGTCTTGATATGAAGTTTCTTGCTCATTGCTTCTCGTGACTGGTTTTGAAATCGGCAGGGTCAAAGGACCGACCATTTTACTCCGCAATCCCGGTGCTGACCAGTCTGGGGCCGCCCGTCGCCATCAGGGCCGGCTTGTCGTCGGCAATTGCGCATCCCTCTCACTGTTTCTGCCGCCTCCTTGCGTTATCATGCCCCATTCGGTTCGGCCCTTGCCCCTTATCGCGGGGACTCCTTGCAGGAATCAAGTTATGGAACAGTGTGATATTGCCATCGTCGGCGCCGGCATGGTGGGCGCCGCCACCGCCTGCCTGCTGGCGGCAGAGGGGCTCTCGGTGCGGGTCATCGAGACCCGGTTGCCCGAGCCCTATGCCCCCGAGCAGTCGCTGGATCTGCGGGTTTCCGCCATCAGTCAGGCCTCGGTGGCGCTGCTGACCCGGGCCGGTGCCTGGCAATATCTGCAGCAGATGCGGCTGTGCCCCTATCGCCGGCTGGAGACCTGGGAGCTGGACGGCTTCGCTACCCGCTTCGACGCGGTGGATCTCGGGCTGCCCCAGCTCGGCTACATCATCGAAAACCGGCTGATCCAGCTCGCCCTGCTGAAAAGGATGGAGGATTTCCCGACCATCCAGACCCATACCCCGGCAGCGGTGACGAGTCTGCGCCAGAGTGCGGATGACGCCGTGCTGACCCTGGATGACGGCACCGAGCTGCAGGCGCGCTGGGTGCTGGCCTGCGATGGTGCCGAATCCCACACCCGGCGATTGGCCGGCATCGGGGTGTCGCGTTTCGAGTACCGCCAGCACTGCATGCTGATCAACATCGACACCGATTTTGCCCAGGAAGACATCACCTGGCAGCAGTTCACCCCGAGCGGCCCGCGCGCCTTCCTGCCGCTGCCGGGCCGCCATGGCTCCCTGGTCTGGTATGACAGCCCGGCCCGCATCCGGGCGCTGGCCGCCATGAGCAACGAGGCCCTGGCCGTCGAGGTGCGCCGCCACTTCCCCAGCCGCCTTGGCGGTTTCACCGTGACGGCCAAGGGGAGCTTCCCCTTGGTGCGCCGCCACGCCAACGACTATCACGCCGGGCGAGTGGTGCTGCTCGGGGATGCGGCCCACACCATCAACCCGCTGGCGGGGCAGGGGGTCAACCTCGGTTTCAAGGACGTGGCCTGCTGGGCCGGGTTGCTCGGCAAGGCGGGGGCACAGTGGCATGAGCTGGCGCTGGCCGGGCGTTACGAGGGGCGACGCCGCCCTGACAACCTGCTGATGCAGTCGGGGATGGATCTCTTCTACGGGGTCTTCAGCAACGAGATAGGCCCCCTCAGGCTTGCCCGCAACCTGGCGCTGAATCTGGCGGACAAGGCGGGCCCCCTCAAGGAGATGGCGCTACGCTATGCGCTTGGGCTGGTATGAGGCAGTGCGTGGCACTGCCAGGTGCCAATCGGGTGGCATATCAATCCGTGTGATGGTGCCAGCCGGTTTTTTATATGGCCGCGAGGAGTGATCCAGGCGGTGCAGGGGCAAAACGGCCTCAGGCAAGGGGGGAGCACACCATGAACAAGGCATTGCTGGTGATCGATTTCATCAACGACATCGCCCACCCGGACGGGCGCATCGCCGCCTCGGCGGCCCAGGTGATCGAGCAGAACGCCATTGTGCACGCCAATCAGGCGCTGGCTCATGCCCGCGCTCACGGCTGGCTGGTGGTGCTCATCAAGGTGGGGTTTGACGAGGGCTATCTGCTGCAACCCAGGGGTTCCCCCATGTTTGGCCGTGCCCGGCAGTTCGGGGCCCTCTCCCTGGCGGACAGCGGCACCGACTTTCACCCGGATCTCGATGTACAACCCGGGGATCTGGTGCTGACCAAACCCAGGGTCAGCCCCTTCTACGGCACGGCGCTGGAGCCCGCGCTACGGGCCAATCGCATCGAGCATCTCTATGTGTGCGGCGTGAGCACCAGCTGGGCCATTCAGGGGGCGGTGCGAGATGGCCACGATCGGGACTACGCCATCACCATCCTGGAAGATGCCTGCGCGGCGGCGGATGCCGCAGAACACCAGGCTTCCCTGCGCATGCTCGGTCGCATTGCCGAGATCATCAAGGTCGCGGAGCTGCTCTGACCACTCGTATCTAATCCACTCATTTTTCATGCCAATGCTCTGTTGAAACCGAACCAATTTCGGGCAACATGAGTGGAACCGTACTGGCCACAAGGATGAGGACATGCGTTATCAGGGCAGGATCGCGAGCTGGAATTCACAACGCGGTTTCGGGTTCATCAAGCAGGAGCAGGGCGGTGCCGATCTTTTTGTTCACATCACCACCCTGCAATTCGATGGCAGGCCGCCGGAGGTGGGGGAAAAGGTTTCCTATCTGATCGGGAGCAGCAAGGATGGCAAGCCTTGTGCCGTACAAGTGTTCTTTCCCGACCGCCCGCTCTCGCTGGCTGGCGGACCTATGCCATCCATGCCGGATCGTGGGAGCAGGGAGGATTTGAGCCCTCGGGCACCACACGCCACCACATATAGAACCCGGGAGTATCATGCTCCTCGTCGCAAGGGGAGCTGGGGTGGCAAGTTAATCCCCCTATTGGTGCTGGCGGGGTTGTTCTCCCTCTATTCCCGCTTCTCGGCCGAGTTTGCCTCACTTCCATCCTTTCCCTCTTTTAGCCAGGAGGACAGTACTTCGAACAGTACGGTTCAGGTTCCGACTTTTGTTCGTCAGTGCGATGGCCGTCAGCATTGCTCCCAGATGACTTCCTGCGAGGAGGCGACCTGGTTTTTGCAAAATTGCCCCAATACCAAGATGGATGGGGAAGGAGACGGCATCCCCTGCGAGCGGCAGTGGTGTGGCCATTAGCCAGCCGTTATGTACTTCAGGATTCCGGTTTGGGCTGCGCTCCTCTCAGAGGCTGTGGCTCTGCGGATATGCCGCCCTGACCAGGGCCAGAAAGCGATCCCGGATGGGATCGGCAAATTCCGGGTTCCACACCAGGCTGATTTCCCATTCCGACCAGGGGCCGGAGAGAGGGTAGAGGGTCACCTCCTTGCCCGCGATGAACCCTACGCTGCGCGGCAGGATGGCGTTGCCGATACCGGCGGCCACCAGGGCCACCAGGGTCTGGATGTCTTCCGCCTCCTGGATGAGACCGGTCAGCCGGTTGGCGCCGAGAAAGCGGGCGATCTGCTGGCTGAGACCCGGGCAGCGATGGCCCACCATCTGCAGCAAGGGATCGCGGATCAGCGCCCGCTCCAGGTCGAAGTCCGGCCCTGCCACCTGGGTGGGGACGGCCAGCACCAGTCTGTCCGTCAGCAACCTGTGTTCCCTCAGCTGCGGCGCATCAGGCCGTCGCATGAAGCCCAGTTGCAGCCGACCCGCCAGCAAGTGTTCCTGCTGGATGGCGGAGGTGGTGTCCCGCAGGTGGACCAGCACGTCGGGGGCCTGCTGTTTGAAACGGGCCACCAGGGAGGGGGCCAGTGCGAAGCTGGAGAGCCCGAACCCGATGTTGAGGCGCCCGGCGGCACCGCTTGCCAGCGCCAGGGCATGCTGCTCGAATCCCTTGCCGTGATCCACCAGAGCCCTGGCTTGGGGCAGCAACTGGAGGCCGATGGCGGTCAGCTCGGCCCCGTGGCGGCCCCGGTTGAACAGGGTGCTGCCGAGGGCCTGCTCCAGCCCCTGGATCTGCTTGGTCAGGGCCGGTTGCGTCACAAAAAGCCGGCTGGCCGCTTCCCGGTAGTTGGCACTCTCGGCCAGCATGACGAAGGCCTGCAATTGTCTCAGGTCGAATCTCATTCCATTTGGTTATCCAATGTGGCGATTTATTGATTATAAATTATCTAATCTCCTTGTTCTAATGGTCTCGAAACGGGCCTGCTTGCCCGCTGTTCAGCCACAAGGAGTCATGTCATGTCGAGCGAACGCTATCTGTTTTTGATCAAGGGGAGCCTGGTGATGGCTCAGCCGCTGGCCGCACCGGAGACCGGGGAGCTGCTGACCAGCCTGTTGCAGCAGGGGTTCGTCGTCGCCCCCTTGCCGGTGTGGGCCAGCAATGCGGAGCAGGCGCTCGCCTGTTACGAGGCCGCTGCCCAGCGGCAGGTCTTTGCCGATGCGCTGGCGGGGAGAGCCCTGTGAGCGCGGTGCGCGTGAAGGCCGCGGCCCTGCTGCTGGACATGGACGGGACCCTGGTCCACTCCACCGGCGACGTGGAAGTCGTGTGGCGGCGCTGGTGTCAGCACCATGGGCTGGATCCCGCTCCCGTGCTCGCCATGTGTCACGGCGTGCGCTCACGGGAGGTGATAGGGGCCCTGGCTCCCCAGCTGGACATGGCAGTGGAGGTGGCCCTGCTCGACGATCTGGAGATGGCATACGCTGCGGCGCCGATGCCCCTGGACGGTGCCCGGCGACGGCTCGAACAGCTGCCGTCGACGCGCTGGGCGCTGGTGGCTTCCGCAAGCCGGAGAGTGGCAGAGCACCGGCTGCTGCACGCCGGATTGCCGCTGCCCCGACTCCTGGTGTGCGCCGGGGATGTGGTACGGGGCAAGCCGGATCCCGAGCCCTATTTGCTGGCTGCCAGCCGGTTGGGACTGGCTCCGGCCGATTGCCTGGTGTTCGAGGATGCACCAGCGGGCATCGCCAGCGCCCTGCAGGCGGGTTGCCAGGTGGTGCAGATGGGGGGAACAAGGCGGTATGACGACAGGCTCAAGGGCTGGCTGCGGGACTGGCGCGGGATCGAGATCGAGGTGGCACCAGACGGGCTCCATCTTCATCTGCCCGCCCCGCTGCCGGCAGAGGCCGGATGATGACGACAAGGGGCACGCCATTCAGGCGCCGCAAGATTGCCCGATGCTGGGGGAAGCCTGCTCGGCCGAATAGCGTTCCACCCGGTTGCGGCCATTGTGCTTGGCCAGATAGAGCGCCTGATCGGCGCGAGAGAGCAGCTCGTCCAGATTGAAGGGGCCCTCTTTCTGGGAGGCGATACCGATGCTGACTGTGATGCAGACGGCGGGCTCGGCTCCCTTTTCTTCCCCTGGCTGCGCGACGATTTTTCGCAGCCGCTCGGCAACTGCCATGGCCTGCTCCTCGCTGAGGCCGGGCCAGATGGCCACGAACTCCTCTCCCCCCAGGCGACAGAAGAGATCCCCCGGTCGAAGCTGGTCGCGCACACGGGCCGCGAAGCTGCTCAACTGGTTGTCACCCTCTTCGTGACCGTGACGATCATTGATGCGTTTAAATGATCGATGTCCAGCATGCAGATCGCCACAGGGTAGCGCTGCACCGTGAGGTACTGGAGCAGTTCGTTGGCGGCCGACCAGAAGCCGGCCCGGTTCAGCGCACCGGTCAGGTGATCGTGGTGGGCCAGGTGTCTCATCTCCCGCAGCAGGCTGTTGCGGGCCGCCATGATGCTGGCGGCGGTCAGGGGGGTGAGAGCGATCAACATGACCCCTATCCGGACGGAGAACATCCAGTACTGGGTCTGGACATCGTGATTGATGACGAGGTGGCCGTTTGAGAGGGCGATCAGGATCAGGGTGCTGTAACTCAGGGTCAGCAGGCTGGTGGCGAAGACGGAGTAGGTGACGGCGCACCAGAGCAGCGCCGGTACCGGGAAGGCGATGGATCCCGGCCCCTCGACGAGCAGGGTGAGCAGCAGGGAGGCCACCAGGCTCAGCAGCGGCATCAATCTGGCCCAGGAGAACTCGGTGCGGTAGAGGAGGGTGCGCCAGGGGGGCACGCTGTCATGGGGAGGCAGTGTCAGGAGCACCGGCAGTATGGTCATGTAGTTCACCAGCTCGCTGGCAAACCAGAAGCCCAGCCCGTAGAGCGGGGGGCCCAGAGACAGGATGGGATTGATGATGGCGCCGACCACGCCGGCGGCGAGGGAGGCGGCCAGGGTGTTTCGCAGCAGGAGCACGAGGGAGGTGGGGCGCCTGAGGAGCTTGTCGGCAGGCGCGAGCCGATGCATCAGCAGATACCCGACGCCGATGCCGGCCAGGTTGCCGCAGGTCAGCAGGATGGTTTTGAACAGGGGCTCGCCGGTGAAGAGGGCGGCGAGAAAAAAGCCCAGTATGCCGCCGGCCCAGCCCGCCGAGGTGGCCAGGCGTGGATAGCGCACCATGCAGCCGAGCAGGACCGCATTGGCAGGCCAGAAGGCCGCCAGCAGGTTGGGGGGGGCGGGTGAAGATGCCGATCAGCGAGAACAGCAGTACCAGGGCGGCGACACACAACAGAGCGGACAAGGGCGTCAATGTGCATGAGGTACGTTGGCGTGCGATGTCCCCCATGGGGACCTCCTGACAAGAGGGGGTTTGTTCAGAGTATGGCTGGCACGTGACAAGGGTGAACGAGGGGGAGAGAAGAAAACGCCCCCTGGTGGAGGGGGCGTGAAGGCTTACTTGAAGACCCGGAAACGCACGTCGTCGTCGATGAAGGTCTTGTCGCCGGCAGGTTGCTCTATGCTGCCAAAAGGCATCTGGGCACGAAGCAGCCAGCTGGCGGGCAGGTCCCACTCCTTGCGCACCGCATCGTCGATGAGCGGGTTGTAGTGTTGCAGGGAGGCGCCGATGCCCTCCTGGGCCAGGGTGGTCCAGACCGCGAACTGGGCGATCCCGGTGGCATGTTCGGACCAGATGGGGAAGTTGTCGGCATAGAGAGCGAATTTCTGCTGAAGATCCTCGATGACGGCGGTGTCTTCGAAGAAGAGCACGGTGCCAGCCCCGGCGCGGAAGCTGCCGTTGATCTTGGCTTCACTCTGAGGATAGGCCTCCGGCGGCACTATCTTCTTGAGCTCCGCCTTGACGATGTCCCACAGCTTGTGGTGCTGCTCGCCGAACAGGATGACGGCGCGGGAACTCTGGGAGTTGAACGAAGAGGGGCTGTGCTTGACGGCATCCTTGATGAGGGCGGTCAGCTGGGCCTCGGAGTGGGTCACCCGGTTGCCCAGGGCATAGATGGTACGACGTGCTTTGATCTGTTCGATAAACGGACTGCTCATAACATCTCCTTGGTTGATGAATCATCACCGCCAGCGTTGCCGACAAAGGTCATCTGGCTCCGATTTCTCGAGTCATCGACTATAGCACCTTGCGGGCAATAAACCGTCAACGACGAGTAATGACTGTTTCTACTTTTTATGGATATTCACATGACGGATGTGAATATGGCCGTGAGACACCTTGATATCTTTTTTATCATTAGCAGTGGATGTTAATGACTTCAATCAATATCTTTTTCAGATTTTTAATCTATAAAATTCATCCAATATGACATTTTATAGAGAGTGACATGACGGCGGCGCTGATCAAGGAACGCTATTACATACTGACTCCGCTGTCGTTTCTCCTGGGAGGGCTGGTGCTGATCGCCACCCTGTTGCTGGCGGCAGCCAGCTACCTGAGCAGCATCGACAAGACGGTGGCGGGTTACGGTCACATGCTGGCCGCCCTCGACGCCACCCTGTTTCAGGACATGGCGCAGGACAACCGCCGCCAGCTTGGTGTGCTGGAGGCGTCTCTGGACAAGCAGGTCATCGCTGCCGGGGCATCGGCCATCAATCCCATCTGGCCCATTGCCCATCAGTTCAAGTACGACGCCCACTTCCTCTATTTCTACAATGCGCGCACCCATCGGCTCGACGGCTATCCCGACTGGCAGCAACCGGAGGGCTACCGGGCACAGGCGCGGCCCTGGTTCCAGACCCTGTCCGGCGAGGGCGATGATCTCGTCTGGTTCGGTCCCTACCCGGCGTTCGATTTGGCCGGAGAGGTACTGACCCTCATCAAGCGGGTCAAGGATGATGAGGGGCAACTGCTTGGGCTGCTGATGGTGGACATGTCGTTCAGCGCCTTGCAGGGGGCGTTGCACCGGGCAGTGGGTGAGGATCCGGTGGCCCTCTACATCACCGAGCGCAAGGGGGGCAAGCTGGTGGTGGGGCACAATTTGTCGCTGTTGCCGCCCCGTCTCGAGCGGGAGACGCAGGCGGCCGGGCTGGACGGGTTCTGGGAAGGACGCCATCTGCAACACGCTCTGGAGGGGATGGAGTGGGATCTCAACGTCTATCTCCCCCCCTCCCATTTTCATGAAAACCTGCAAGACACCCTGCTGATGGTGGTGCTGCCCGCCCTGGCATTGCTCTGCATCTGGCTGTGCAGCCTGTGGTTTCTGGTGCGGATCTTTCGTCAGGAGCAGGCGCTGGTGCAGGGCTCGCTCAGCGGCCTCATCCGGGATGAGGCGCGAAAGGAGATCCAGCGGCGTCAGCGAACCTGGTTCGTGCACGGCAGCCTGGGAGAGATAGAACAGGTGCGAAACAGCCTGCTGCAAGGGCAGGATGCCCTGCTCCACGACCCTCTCACCGGCATCCTGAACCGGCGAGCCTTCGATCAGCAGCGGGCGGGGCTGGAGCAGGCGGGGAGGCCCTACTGGCTGGTGCTGTTCGATGTGGACAACTTCAAGCGCGTCAACGACAGCTGGGGACACGGTGTGGGGGATGCGGTGCTGTTTCGGGTGGCCACCATCATGGCGAGAACCCTGGGGGATGAGCAGGTCTACCGCATCGGGGGCGATGAATTTGCGGCCTTGCTGCCCTGGGAGCAGGCGGAGGTGGAATGCCGCCTGACCCACCTGCTCGGTCGGGTGAAGGCCCTGAAATGGCGGGAGTTCGCCGACGCCATCACCCTGAGCGCCGGCGGAGCGCGCTATCCGGATGATGCCCTGACGCTGCTCGAGCGGGCGGATGCCTGCCTGTACGAGAGCAAGCTCCAGGGGCGGGATTGCTGGCATCTGGCGGCGTCGTCGCCCGTTGACGGGGAGGTTGTGACAGTATCTGTCTGACGGTGATCGCTGCAAAAAAGGGCCTTTGGGCCTAGAAAAGGGTCATGACGGGGATGATTTCTCGTGTGACCTTTTTTTTTGATGTGGTTTCAGGTGGTTAGCCTGCTTTCTTGCGTCGTGTCGCGAACCGGAGACAGGGAGGGCTGGCCGTGAGGTGCCCCTTGCGGCAGTGGCGCAGGTCAGGGGGCTTTGTATAGTGCAGGGAAAAATAATCAATCATCAGGTTTGATAGGAGTACCCCATGAAAATGAAACCGTTTGGCATGAGCGCACTGGCGCTGCTGGGGGCGTTGCTGTTGGGCACAGGACAGGTGCAGGCATCCGAGACCCTCAATACCATTCTCGGCGGCGGAGCCGGCGGGGTGGCGGGCACCATGATCGGCAAGGAGCTGGGTGGCGACACCGGCGCCCTGGTGGGGGCCGCCCTGGGGGGCGCGGCCGGTGGTGCGGCCACGGCCAATAGGGGCAACAAGAACGAAGCTGCGCTCGGCGGCGCCGTTGGTGCCCTGGGCGGGGCTGCCATCGGCAAGAGCGTCGGTGGCAGCACGGGCCAGCTGATCGGCGCCGGTATCGGTGGTGCCGGTGGCTCCGCCATCGGAGCCAGGACCGGGGATGGTCACGAGAGCCGCGGCGATCGCTATTACGATGACAGGCGCTATCACAAGCACCACAAGAAACACAAAAAGCACCGCAAGCACAGATGGCATGACGACTGATGCCGCGGCAAGCTGACCGACAAAAAGGGGCCTTTGGCCCCTTTTTTTGATCCCGCTGCCGGCCCGTAAGGGGCGGCGAGCGGCCTCTTACACCAGCCGGTGCTGGCGCCTGCCAAGGGAGAAGGCGTTGATGTTGTCGATGAGCTGATCCGCGAGGCGCTGCATCGACTCTTCGCTGGCCCAGGCCACGTGGGGAGTCAGGATGAAATTGGGGTAACGCAGGGCCTGCATCAGGGGGTGATCCGGAGGCGGCGGCTCGACGCTCGCCACATCGAAACCGGCGCCCCCCAGACGGCCGTTGCCGAGGGCTTCTAGCAGCGCCTGCTCGTCCACCAGGCCGCCACGGCCCACGTTGATGAGCAGGGCGCCCGGTTTCATCAGGGCCAGCTCCCGCTCCCCGATGAGATGGCGGGTGTAGGGGGTGAGCGGGCAGTGCAGGCTGATCACATCCGAACTTTGCAGCAGGGCATCCAGGGGCAGCCTGTCGTCATCCCCCGGGGAGCCGACCTGGCTCTGGGCATAGTAAACCTCCATCCCGATGGCGCTGGCCCGCTGTCCCAGCGCCTGTCCCAGGGTTCCCTTGCCGATGATCCCGAGGCGCTTGCCATGCAGATCCGTGATGGGGTGGTCGAAGAAGCAGAACTGGCCGCTTTGCTGCCAGCGCCCCTCCAGCAGGGACTGGCGCCAGGCGAACAGGTTGCGCGACAGGGCGAGCATCAGGGCCATGGCGTGCTCGGGGACGGAAGGGCCCGAGTAGTTGCGGATATTGCACACGGCGACATTGGCGGCGCGGCACGCCTCCAGATCCAGGTTGTCGCTGCCGGTGGCGGCCAGGGCGATCAGGCGCAGTTCGGGCAGCTGGGCCAGTTCATCGGCCCCGATGCGCACCTTGTTGATGATGGCGATGCTGGCGCACTTGAGCCGCTCCACCACCTGATCCGGCGCCGTGGTCGGGTAGCTTTGCCAGTGATGGGGAAAATCGGGGCGGCGCAGATTGATGCCGGTGTCCAGGGTGTCGCTGTCGAGAAACACGATTTGCTGCATGAAGCCTCCTGCCATTGGTTCGGACATGATGCCAAACATGGAGGGCGGCTGACCAGCGCGGTGGCATCGGGCCAAGTCCGATGGGGAAGGCAAAGGCGGGGGCTGTGCCTCGGAGGGCCTCAGATCCAGCCCAGGTGCGTCAGCCAGCCCTGGATGCGGCCCGGCGTCTCCTCCAGATCCATCAGGGCATAGGGGCGGTAGTTGAGCTTGTGGCTGCGGCGGCTCTCGCTTCTGCGGGCTTCGGCCGCCAGCAGGGGCCAGCGTCCTCCCTCCTCCTGATAGAGATCCAGGGTAGGGATGCTGCCCTGGGCTATCTGCTTGGCGAGGGTCTGGTTGCTCAGCTGGTTGGGGAAGAAGCCGTCGAGCAGCACCAGGGCATCGGGGGCGGGCAACTGTTCGCTGGCGATGAGGTTGGCGGCCCAGGCGGCGCTGGTACCCTGGGCCAGCAGCAGCTTGAAGCCCCCCTCCTGCAGCTTGGCATCCCCCAGCTTGCTGATGCGGGAGGCAAACTGCTTGCGAAAATCGTCGATGACCTGCTGTTTCTTCTCGGCGGCGGGGTCGAGCTCGGTCTGCTGCGGCGAGGGGAGCAGCAGCAGGGTATCGAAACCGAGGCGCCCCAGCTCCCGGGTCAGTTGCCACAGCTGGCCGCTGCGCTGCCAGTCGGGCAGCAGGATGACCAGACCCACGTAGTTGTCGCTGTCGTGCTTGGCAAACAGTACCTGTTGTTTGTCCACCCTGGTGCTGTCGGGTATTCCCTGCCAGTCGCTGCTCTGCCAGTAGTCGGGGGGAACCAGGGGGGCTGGATCCGGGGCGGCGCCTGACGGTGCCTGCCCGGCGCCGTGGGCGGCAAAAGCAAGCAGGGTCAGCAGCAGATAGGGGCGAAATGTCATGGGGGATCCTCCAGCACTCCCTCATAGCGGCCTCGCCGGGGGTTTCTTTAGGGCAAGGGGGCGCATCGGCATCGGCGGTGGCGAAGAGGGTCTGACCGGCGGGCCGGACACGGGCCCGGGATTGTTCCAAATGGCAAAGCATTCCCGGTTTTGATTGTTCCATCCCGTGACCCATACATGGTTCAGTAAGGGCAGACAGACAGGGGGCCGGGGCATGTCGCCACTGGCCGCAGGCAGAGAATTCTCCCCCCTGTCTCGTCAGAACGAGAGATTCACCCTCACTTTCCATCGACAGGGAGCGTTATCGCCATGAGCACCTTGGTTCACTTGCCCATCCTCGACCTGAGGCAGCTGGATGCCTCGCCCGACGCCCGGGCCGATTTTCTGGCATCGTTGCGCGATGCCGCGAGAGAGACGGGATTTTTCTACCTGACCGGCCACGGCATCGATCCCGAGCTGCAGCAGGAGGTGCAGCAGCTGTCGCGGGCCTTCTTTGCGCTGCCTCTGGCGGCCAAGCAGCAGGTCGCCATGATCCACTCTCCCCATTTTCGTGGCTACAACCGACCGGGGGCGGAGCTGACCCGGGGTCAACCCGACTGGCGAGAGCAGTTTGATATCGGTGCCGATCGCCCTGCCTTGCCGCGCGCGGCGGGCGACCCGCCCTGGTGGCGGTTGCAGGGGCCGAATCAGTGGCCGGAGGCGCTGCCGACACTGCAACCCGTGCTGACGCGCTGGCGTGGGCAGATGACCCGGATGTCCCGTACCCTGCTCGGGGCTTTTGCCGAGGCGCTCGCACTGTCGCCAGATGCCTTCGATGCCCTGCACGGAGAGCGTCCCAACGAACATATCAAGCTGATCCGCTATCCCGGTGAGCGGGGCGCCACCCAGGGGGTCGGTCCCCACAAGGATTCGGGCTTCCTGAGCTTCCTGCTGCAGGATGACCAGCCCGGCCTGCAGGTGGAGGTGGTGCCGGATCACTGGATCGATGCGCTCCCGCTCCCCGGCACCTTCGTGGTCAACATCGGTGAGCTGCTGGAGCTCGCCAGCAACGGCTACCTGCGGGCGACCGTGCACCGGGTGGTGCCGTCGGCACCGGGGCAGGAGCGTCTCTCCATCGCCTTCTTCCTGGGGGCCCAGCTCGACGCCGTGGTGCCCGTCTATCCGCTGCCCGAGGCACTGGCCCGTGAAGCCAGGGGGCCTGCCACCGACCTGCACAATCCGCTGCTGCGGGAGGTGGGCTGGAACTACCTAAAGGGGCGGCTGCGTTCCCACCCTGATGTGGCATTGCGCCACCATGCCGATCTGTTGTCGGCGCCCCGGGCGCTGGCGGTCGGCGAAACCACCCATTGATTGCATGGCAAGGAGCACAAGATGAACAAGCACGGACTGTTTTCCCTGAGCGGCCTGGTATTGGCCCTCGGACTCTCTCTCTCCGCCCAGGCAGCCCAGGCGCTGCGGGTTGCCGCGGATCCACTGCCCCATGCGGATATCCTCGGCGAGGTGAAACGCCAGGACCCTTCGCTGGATCTGCAGGTGATCGAGCTCAGCGGCGGCATCAATGCCAATGCCCTGCTGGTGGCGGGTGATGTGGATGCCAACTACTTCCAGCACGTCCCTTACCTGCGGGATCAGGAGAAGGCGCTCGGCACCGAGCTGGTGGTGGCCGCGACCGTACACGTGGAGCCTCTTGGCATCTATTCGAAGAAGTTCAAGCATTTGAAGGAGGTACCGGAAAAGGCGGTGATAGCCCTGCCCAACAATGTTACCAACCTGAGCCGGGCCCTCTATCTGTTGCAGCACGAGGGGCTCATCACCCTTAAGGCCGGCCATGAAGATCCGGCGCGGGATCTGGCGACGGTGCACGACATCGCCACCAACCCCAAGGCGCTCAAGATCCTGGAGATCGAGGCGCCGCAGCTGCCGCGCTCCCTCGACGACGTGGATCTGGCGGTGATCAATGGCAACTATGCCTTGGAGGCGGGGTTGGAGCCTGCTCGCGATGCCCTGGGGCTGGAGAGCGCCCAGAACAATCCCTACGCCAACATCCTGGTGACCACCCCGGCGCTCAAGGATGATCCGCGGATCCGCCAGTTGGCGCGGGACCTGGAGTCCAGGGCGATCGCCGACTTCATTCGCAAGAGCTACAAGGGGTCGGTGATCCCGGTGGCCGGGCGGCAGTCATGATAGTGCTGGAGGGGCTCGGCAAGCAGTACCCGGGGCACGGGCAACCCGCTCTGGAGGGGGTGTCGCTCGAGATTCCGGATGGGGCCATCTACGGCATTCTCGGGCGCAGCGGCGCGGGCAAGAGCACGCTCATTCGTTGCCTCAATCTGCTGGAGCGGCCAAGCCGGGGCCGCATCCTGTTCGATGGCCGCGACATCACGGCCCTGGAGGGGGCGGCCTTGCGCCGCCACCGTCAGGGGACCGGCATGATTTTCCAGCACTTCAATCTGCTGCACGCCCGCAGCGTGGAGGAGAACGTGGCAGTCCCGCTGGAAATCGCCGGAGTGGCGCGCCGGGAGCGGGCTGCCCGGGTCAGCGAGCTGCTGGAACTGGTGGGGCTTGGCGAGCACCGTCGCGCCTTTCCCTCCCAGTTGTCGGGGGGACAGAAGCAACGAGTGGGCATCGCCCGCGCCCTGGCCGCCAATCCGCGCCACTTGCTCTGTGACGAGGCGACCAGTGCCCTGGATCCGGAGACCACGGAGTCGGTGCTGGCGCTGCTTGCCGACATCAACCGCCGCCTCGGGATCACCATAGTGCTCATCACCCACGAGCTGGAGGTGGTCAGGGCCATCTGCGATCACGCGGCATTGCTTGAACGGGGTCAGCTGGTGGAAAGCGGCGCTCTGGGCACCCTGCTGGCCAACCCCGACTCCCGCGTGCGGCAGGCCCTGTTGCCGGATCCCGAGATCCTGCGGCGTTTCATGGCGCGTCACGGAGTCACAGAGGAGGTGCGTTTATGCAGAGTCGCCTGAGTGTCGATGCCTTGCTCGAACTGATGTATCAGGGGTCGCTCGAAACGCTCTACATGGTGGGAGTGGCGGCCGTGTTCACCCTGTTGCTGGGGCTGCCGACCGGGGTGCTGCTGGTGGTGACCCGTCCCGGGGGCGTGCTGCCCTTGCCCCGTCTCAACATGGTGCTGGGGATCGGTATCAACATCGGGCGGTCGCTCCCCTTCGTGGTGCTCCTGATCGCCCTGATCCCCCTGACCCGGCTGGTGGTCGGCACCTCACTGGGCAGCACCGCCGCCATCGTCCCCATTACCCTGGGGGCCTTCCCCTTCTTTGCCCGGGTGGTGGAGAGCGCCCTTGATGAGGTGGACAAGGGGCGCGTCGAAGCCGTGCTCGCCATGGGGGGCAGCGGCTGGCACGTGGTCGTCAAGGCGCTGCTGCCCGAGGCCTTGCCGGCGCTGCTGGCCGGACTCACTCTGACGGTGGTGATGCTCATTGGCTTCTCCTCCATGGCGGGGGTGGTCGGTGGCGGCGGGCTCGGGGATCTGGCGATCCGCTACGGCTACCAGCGCTTTGACGACAAGGTGATGGCAGGGACAGTGGTCATGTTGCTGCTGCTGGTGCAACTGGTACAGGGGGTGGGGGACAGGCTGGTGCGGGCACTGGCCCATCGCCGCTAGGGGCACGGCTTCTCATCAGGTCGGCCGTGAGGTGCCAGCCAATAAAAAAGCGAGCCTTGGCTCGCTTTTTTTGCAATCACATCAAGGGGTCAACTTAGTTGACGCGACGCTTGAATTCACCGGTACGGGTGTCGATTTCGATCTTGTCACCGATCTCCACGAAGGCGGCAACGGCCAGCTCGTAGGAGGTGCCCTTCAGGCGGGCAGGCTTGGTCACTTTACCGGAGGTGTCGCCACGGGCGGCCGGCTCGGTGTACTCGACTTCACGCACGATGGTGGTCGGCAGCTCGACGGAGATGGCTTTCTCGTTGTAGAAAGTCACTTCGCAGAGGTCTTCCATGCCGTCTACCAGGTAGTTCAGGGCATCACCCAGGTTGTCTTTCTCGACGTCGTACTGGTTGTACTCGGTGTCCATGAAGACATACAGCGGGTCGGAGTAGTAGGAGTAGGTGCACTCTTTACGCTCCAGCTGAACGACTTCCAGCTTGTCGTCGGCCTTGAAGACGGTCTCGGTGGCGCTGCCGTTCAGCAGACCCTTCAGCTTCATCTTGACCACGGCGGAGTTACGGCCGGATTTGTTGAATTCAGCCTTCTGGACCACCATCGGCTCGGTGCCGATCATGACTACGTTACCAGCGCGGATTTCCTGTGCGGTTTTCATGTAAAAAATTCCTGTTCGTGAAACGGACGGATAAAAACTGCCAGATTATATACGGCTTTCTAAAAATTTCACCAACCTCGTGACGAGATCCCCGTCCGCCAGCAGCCTCTGTGGCCAGGTGCGCCCATGTTGCTGCCATATGGCCGCGTATTGCGGCCATTGTGCCCAGAGTTCACCGGTGTATTCCCCCCGGTTGAGGGCATGGTTGAAGCGGCGCAGCCACTGACCGGCCGACGCTGGCAAGGGGGAGAGGTAGTGGTCGAGAAAACCGTCCAGCTTGACCATGTGGGCATCCTCTTCCTGCTGGTAGATATGCCAGAGGAAGGGGCGCCCCGCCCACTGGGCCCGCACGAAGGAGTCCTCCCCGCGCACCAGGTTGAGATCGCAGCTCCACAGCAGGCGATCGTAGCCCCTCTGATCGGTCATCGGCAGCAGCTTGATGGTGAGGTTACCCGCCTGGAGCAGATCTCCGGCCCGTGCACCGGGAATGGCCTCTGCCAGCCCTGCGCCGATGAGCACGTCGTCGAGGGAGCGCCCCAGCGGCAGCAGCAGGGTGACGGGGGTGACGCTCTGGCGCCAGCCCTCGACTAGGCTCCTGAGCGCCTCGCTCTCGTAGGTAAAGAGGCTGACCCGTAGCTCGTCTTCTCGTTGGGGTGGCAGGCCGAGGCTGGCCCAGTAGGCGGTCAGTCCCGCTTCATCCTGCTGCCAGCGCTCGCGTTCGACGATGAGGCCGTGCTCGCACAGCAAGCCGCCCGTTTTCTGCGTGAAACCCGGGAAGAAGAAGTACTTGTCGAGGCGCTGGCTGCCGACCTGCTGGGGCGAGGCGAGGCCATGGCAATCCTCGACCCAGCTCTCGGCCGAGAGGTATTCGAGGTTGATCCAGCAGGGGGGCGTGGTCTGCTCGGCCATGCGTTCGATAAAGGGGGCGGGCAGCTCGCAGGCAAACGCCTCGATGACCACCCTGGCCGGGGTCATGTCGGCGGGGAGGCGCTCGTGCCAGTGCTGGACATAGATGCCATCGACCCACTGACCGTCCTGTGCGGGGTCGAGCGCCGGGCAGATGCGGGCGAAGCTAGCCAGATCGTCCACCCAGAGCCGCACCTGCACCTCACTCTTCTGCGCCGGGAGCGCGCCTTCCTGTTTGAGCTGGCGGGCGAGTCGCCAGGTGACGCCGATGTCACCGAAGTTGTCGACGACGCAGCAGAAGATGTCCCAGTCGAAGGGGGGGAGAGGGCTTGTCATGGCGCGGGATCCCAGATGCAAAAAAACCGGTGCGCAGGGTAGCACACCGGTTGGTCGGCTTCTAACCGTCAGCGCGTGACGGGGTCTGTGGCAGGTTACTCCTTGCCGTAGACGTTGTTCTCCTGCTCGCGCACCCGGATGAAGGTGGTGCGTTTGGTGAGCTCTTTCAGCTGGCTGGCCCCCACATAGGTGCAGGTGGATCGCACCCCGCCCAGGATGTCGCGCACCGTGTTCTCCACCGGGCCACGGTAGGGCAGCAGCACGGTTTTGCCTTCGGAGGCGCGATACTCGGCGACGCCGCCGGCGTGCTTGTCCATGGCGCTGGCCGAGCTCATGCCGTAGAACTTCATGAAGGGCTCGCCATCGACCTCGATGATTTCACCGCCGCACTCTTCGTGAGCGGCCAGCATGCCCCCCAGCATCACGAAGTCGGCGCCGCCGCCGAAGGCCTTGGCCACATCCCCCGGGCAGGTGCAGCCGCCGTCACCGACGATCTGGCCACCCAGGCCGTGGGCCGCATCGGCACACTCGATGATGGCGGAGAGCTGCGGGTAGCCGACCCCGGTCTTGACCCGGGTGGTGCAGACCGAGCCCGGGCCTATGCCCACCTTGACGATGTCGGCGCCGGAGAGGATCAGCTCCTCCACCATCTCGCCGGTCACCACGTTGCCCGCCAGGATGACGTGGTTCGGGCAGGCCTCGCGGATCTTGCGCAGAAACTCGACGAAGTGCTGGGAGTAGCCGTTGGCCACGTCCACGCAGATGAAGCGCAGGGCGCTGGACATCGCGAGGATCTGGCGGGTCTTGGTGAAGTCCTCCTCCGAAGTGCCGGTGGAGACCATTACGTGGCCCAGCAGGGCCGGGTCGGTCTCATTGACGAAGGTTTGCCACTGCGCAAGGCTGTAGTGCTTGTGCACCGCCGTCATCATCTCGAAGCTGGCCAGGGTACGCGCCATGGCGAAGCTGCCGACGGTATCCATGTTGGCGGCGATGACGGGCACGCCCTGCCATTGGGTCTGGGTGTGCTTGAAGGTGAACTGGCGGGTCAGGCTGACTTGGGAACGGCTCTTGAGAGTAGAGCGCTTGGGGCGAAACAGGACATCCTTGAAACCGAGCTTCAAGTCTTCTTCGATACGCATTGCGAATTCCTTATTGAGCCTTGTGTGAGAGCTCACTTTGCAGTGGCAACTTTTCGGCAGGCGCAAAAAAACCGGTGGTTTTCAGGCCCTCCGGTTTACAGCAGTGTAGGCAAAAATCCCGTCAGAACAAGACTGATAATTCACGCACCGCTGTGGTAGCCTTTGGCGTCACAACCTGAGGATGGCCGCCAGCGTCATCCAGCACCCTGTTCTCCCCTCGTTTTCTTGCTGCATTCCCCACTCACGCGCCGTGCCCGGCATGGATTGTCGCCTGTTGGCACCGCGTCCAGAGCCCGCTCCCCTGCACGCCAGAATCCGGTTGACCCGGCAGTTGGCTGTGATACATCTGGGCGCAAGACTGACAAGGCGAGAGAGCAAGATGGGCAAGAGAATGGTGGCGGCGGCCATGATGTGGGCGCTGTGCGGCAGCGCGATGGCGGCCCAGACCAGCTATGGCTGGATCGAGAAGGGGGTGCTGATGCCCTACGGGGTGGCGGTCAAGATGAAGCTCGATACCGGTGCTCTCACTTCGTCGCTGGATGCCCGCGACCTGAAGCATTTCAAGAAGGATGGCAAGCCCTGGGTGCGCTTCAACCTGGTGCTGACCGATGCCAATACCGACAAGGTGGTGCACCGGAGCGTGGAGCGACCTGTGGAGCGCAGCGTGACGGTGCGCGGGGCGGGCGGCATGGAGCAGCGCCCGACGGTGACCATGTCCGTCTGCGTCGGGGACCAGGTCTACAAGGAGTGGTTCACCCTGCGGGATCGCAGCAAGATGATCTACCCGGTGCTGCTGGGGCGCCGTCTGCTGGCGGAGCTGGGACCGGTGGATTCGAGCCGGACCTTCACGGTACAGCCCACCTGCGACTAGGGTGGTGCAGCCATGAAAAACGGGGGCCTGGCCCCCGTTTTTCATGGCGTGCGCAAAGGCTGACCCCTCATGCCTGGCGCGAGGCGGGCAGCAGCACGCTCACTTCGAGTCCCCCTTCAGGCCGGTTGTGGATGTCGAGATCCGCTCCGTGAAGTTGGGCGATGCGCGAGACGATAGCCATGCCAAGGCCCACGCCATCCCCCTGCTGGGGATTGACCCGGAAGAAGCGCTCGCACAGCCGGGAGAGGGCGGCGGTGGGGATGCCGGGGCCGTTGTCCCGCACATCCACCCGGATCCGGTTGCCCACCTGGCTCACCACCACGGCGACCTCGCCGCCCACCTGGGTGTAGCGCAGCGCATTGTCGATGAGGTTGCCGAACATCAGCTCCAGCAACATCGCCTGTCCCATTACCTGCACCTGTTCGGCGCCCTCCAGGGACAGCTGCTGATCCTTTTTCAGGGCGATGGGGGCCAGGGTCGCCAGGGTGCCCTGCAACAAGGGGAACAAGGGAAGGGCGGTGAGGGCCGGGCTCTGTTGGTTGTCGATGCGGGCCTGGGTCAGCAACTGGCGGATCAGCCGATCGCTGCGATCGAGGGCCAAGAGCATCTTGCGCAGGGCCTGCTCCCGGCTCTGATCATCCTCGGCCGTCATGGCGTTCTCGCTGTGGATGCGCAGCACCGCGAGGGGGGTGCGCAGCTCGTGGGCGGCCTCGTTGGTGAACTGTTTCTCCCGATCCAGGGTGTCAGCGAGGGCGTGCATCAGCCGGTTGATCTCCCCCACCAGCGGCGTCAGTTCCTCGGCCTTGATGGCGAGATTGAGGGGGCTCAGGTTGGCGGGATGACGCTCGCCGATGGCTTGCGCCAGTTGGTGCAGCGGTGACAGCCCCCGGGTGATCAGCCACCACAGCAGACCGAGCAGGAAGGGCAGGGTGATGAAGAGGGGTAGCATGGTGAGGGTGGCCATCTTGCTGGCCAGCTCGCTGCGTTCGTCATCCCGCTCCGCCACGATGAGCCAGGTCTGTTCACCTTCGTTGTAGAGGGTAAAGGTGCGCCACTCGTGATGATCCTTGGTCTCGCTGTTGAAGCCCCGCTCCAGGGTGGTCAACGGTTGGGCCGGGGCATTGGGCGAGCGCAGCAGCACGGCGCCCTGCTCGCTCAGCAACTGGAAGTAGAGGTTGTGCTCGAATTCATGGCCATAGGGGGTGAACTCGTTGTCCTGGCCGAACTGGAAGAAGCCGCCCTTCTCGATGTGGGGCGTCTCGGGGACGGCCTGCACCCACTCCTGGTACACGGTGCCGTTGCGCGGCAGCTCGCCGCTCTGCTTGAGATAGCGGCTGAGCAACTGGTTGGTGATGCGGGCGGACTGGGCGAGACGGGCATCAAACAGCTCTTCCATTTCGTGGTTGGCCTGCAGGTAGCCGATAAGGCCGCTGATGGCGAGGCTGAGGCTGACCAAGGCCAGGATGCCGGAGAGCAGGAAGCGGCGGATGGAACGGACACGGCTCATGGGGCGGAGGCTCCTCTTGCGCCCTGGACGTCGAGCTGGGGCACGATGTAACCGACGCCGCGAATGTTGCGGATGAGCTCGGGGAAGAATTTCTTGCGCAGGTGGTGAATGTGCACCTCCACCGCGTTGCTCTCTGCCCCCTCGTCCCAGCCGTAGAGGCTCTGTTGCAGTTGATCCCGGCTCAATACCCGGCCGCTCTGGGTGATGAGCTCCTGCAACAGCTTGTACTCGTGGGGGGTGAGCTTGACCGGCTCGCCCCGATAGGTGACCTGTTGTGACGCGGGGAAGAGCTGCAGCTCCCCGTACTCCAGCACCGCCTGGGCCTGCCCCTTGCTGCGCCGCACCAGGGCGCGCAGCCGGGCGTTGAGCTCCTGCAGGGCGAAGGGTTTGACCATGTAGTCGTCGGAGCCTGCATCCAGCCCCAGTACCCGGTCGTCCAGGGCATCACGGGCGGTCAGGATGAGCACGGGCAGGGTCAGCCCCTCCCGGCGCAACTTGCGCAGCAGGCTGATGCCGTCGATGTCCGGCAGGTTGAGATCCAGGACAAGGGCGGCAAACTCCTCGCTCTTGAGCGCCGAGAGGGCCGGCATCCCCTGCTGGAGCCAGTCCACCGTGTAGCCGCTGCTGCGCAGGGCATCCACCATGCCGTCTCCCAGCATCACATCATCTTCCACCAACAGGATCCGCATTGTTCTCTCCCTCAAACGACACTGCCCACCAGTATGCAAGCTGGTGGGCAGAGTTGAAATAGCGCACTGTGCTGCTTGTGTTTACAGCTTGGCGAGACGCTCGCGAATTTCCATTCTGCGGCCCTCGTCCGCCACCTCGCGGCCAGGGCGCGCCGGGGCGGCCAGGGCCTTGTCCAGATAGACCTTCGCCTGTGCCTTGTCACCCTGATCCAGCAGGAAGTCGCCGTAGAAGAAGTTGGGGTCGATGCCGGTGGGATTGATGGCCAGCGCCTGCTTGAGCAGCTTCTCCGCCTTCTCGTCGTCTCCAAAGCCCACCGGCCAGCCCGGTACCTGGTAGTAGAGGGAGCCCAGGCTGGTGTAGGCCGAGCCTTCCAGCGCCTTGGGATCCTGCTTGATGGCGATCTCGAGCTTGGCCTTGGCCTCCTTCACCAGACCAAGGGCGCCGAGGCCGCCCTTGGCCCCCGCCCAGGTGCTCTTGACGATGGCGGACCAGATCAGCAGATCGGTGCGAAATGCCTCCTTGGCGCTCGCCTCATCGGCCTTGGCACTCAGGCTCTCCAGGCAGCTCTCCTTGGCTTTTCCGGTCTGCTGGTACTGGCAGTGGGCCCACTCCTGCTGAATGGTGGGCAGGGCATCGGCGGCCTGGGCCAGACCGCTTGCCAGCAGGCCTCCCAGGGCGAGCAACAGGGGGCCGTGACCAAATCGGGGACGGAAAGTGGTGTGCTTCATCTCAATGTTCCTTCTCGTTTGTCGCACAGGCGGGATCGCTCCTGTGATCGGGGGCTGGGGAGGCGGTGCGGCGGGCGTGGCGCTCGATGATCGGGCGCTGCTTGGCCAGGGCCATGTCCACCAAGGCGGGCAGCAGGCCGTTGAGCCGCACAAAGAGCTTTTCCGGCCAGCCGAGCCAGCGGCGGCGTGTCTCGTTGCACAGGGCGATGACGGCCTCCTCGGCCACGTCCTGTGGGCTGTCGGTCCGGGTGCCGAGCTCGGCATTCATGGCATAGGCTGCCTCGGAGTTGAGGTGGGTGCGGGTGGCGCGGGGGGCAAAGTGCAGCACCTTGATGCCGGTTCCCTCCAGCTCCCTCCCCAGAGACTCGCTGAAGCCGCGCATGGCGAACTTGCTGGCGCAATAGACGCTGTAGCCGGCAAAACCGATGGCCCCGAGGCTGGAGCCGATGTTCATGATGATGGCGGGCTTGCGCAGCCGGGGCAGCAGGGCCCGGGTGAGCTGGATGGGCGCCTCGACGTTGAGCAGCAACTGGCGTGTCACCTGCTCGCTGCTCTGATCCTCCAGCCAGGCGAACTGGTTGCAGCCCGCACTGTTGATGAGCACGTCCAGCCCCTCGTCCAGGGCCGGATGTTGCAGCAGCTGCGCCCGCTCATGGGGAGAGCCAAGATCGGCCGTCACCGTCTGGTGGCGATCCGGATGAGGCAGCTCCCGGCGCAGGCGCTCCAGGGCGCTGGCCCGACGACCGTGCAGCAGCAGATGGGCACCCTGGGCCGCCAGTTCATGGGCCAGGGCTTCACCAATGCCGCCACTGGCGCCAGTCAGCAGTATGCGTTTGCCTTCAAGCTTCATTGGCAGGATCCCGTGAGCTGATAGAGCATGTCGCCATAGAGGCGGTAGACCACCTTGGCGGCGTGAATGATGGCGGCCTGATCGGCGGCATCTTCCACCCGGTTCATCAGGGATTCGAAGAACTTGAGGTGCTCCTGGTCCAGGGCCCCGTGGGAGCTCAGGTAGCTCATGGCCTGGGGCGGCAGACCCAGACCGCTCTTGAGCTGGTCGGCGACGGTCAGGGCGATGGCGACGCTGGTGCCTTCCAGCACCTGCACCATGCCGAAGAAGCCCATGGGGTTGCCGCGCTGGATCTGGTCGTAGAGGAAGGCCACCATCAGCTCGATGGGCAGGCCCGGCTGGCCGTGGCGCACCGCCTCGGCATCACCGCCGCAGGCACGGATGTCGCTTAAGATCCACTCCTGATGGCCGTACTCCTCGTCGATGTACTCCCTGATGGCGCCACGCACCCATTCGTACTCCTGCCCCAGCTTGCCGCCGGTGGCCATCAGGAGCGGCACCGTGTGGCGCACGTGGTAGTAGGCCTGTGCCAGGAAGGCGAGGTAGGTGTCACGGCTGATGTCGCCGCGGCGGCAGGCCTCGATGATGGGGGCGTTGAACAGGCGTTCGCGCTCGCAGGCGGTGGCTTGTTGCAGGGTCTGGTAGAAGCTCATGAGGTCTCTCCTGTGAGGCATTGGCTGATCTGCCGGGAAAAATGGTGATAAATCTCGTTGCGACGGGGGCGCCCGTTGGCCGTCAGGAGGCCAGGGAGCTGATCCAGGGCGACCGGCAACCAATGATGGATGCGGGCGTAATCGGGCAACTGCTGGTTGAGCCGGGCAATCTGCTCTGGCAATTGGGACTGGCTGCCCGGCAGCGGCTGGATAAGGGCCACGTTGGCGGGCTGACCGTCACCGAAGATGACGATGCGGGCGATGGCCGGGCAGAGCTGGGCCTGGGCTTCCACCCACTCCGGGGAGAAGTTGCGGCCAAAGGCGGTGATCTGCACGTTCTTCTTGCGCCCCGTGATATGGAGATAGCCCTCCTCGTCGATCCGACCCAGATCCCCTGTGGCGATCTGGCTGCCCGTCTCGCCCTCTTCCCCCAGGTAGCCCAGCATGGCGCTGCCGCTGACCATGACTTCGCCGTCTGCGGCGATCGTCACCTGGCAGTGGGGCAGAGGCAGGCCGACGCTGCCGGGACGATCCCCGTGGGGGCCGTTCAGGGCGACCACGGAGCCGCATTCGGAGAGACCGTATCCCTCATAGACCGGCAGCCCCGCCGCACGGGCGTGAGCGATGAGTTCGGGGGCGACCTTGCCGCCGCCCACGGCGACGAAGCGCAGGGTGCCGAGCTGTGTTGCCAGGGCAGGGGTATTGAGGCACAGGGCCAGAAGCAGGCGCAGCAACTCGGGTACCAGCACCAGGCTGTGGCTGGGCCAGCGCAGCAGTGCCAGGGCCAGGGCCGCAGGATCCAGCTTGCTGGAGCCCGAGAAGCCGAGTTCCCCCAGGGAGGGGATGCGGCTGCAGGCGCCGGTCAGCAGCGGTACATACAAGCCGGTCAGGTTCTCCAGCAAGGTGGTGAGGGGCAGCAGGGTCAGGTGTTTCTCAACCCGGGCAGGGGCCACCCGCAGGGCAAGGGATCCGCAGACCGCCGTCATCTGTTCCAGCGACAGGCAGACGCCCTTGGGTTGCCCCGTGGTGCCCGAGGTATAGGTGATCTTGGCGGTGCCTGCTGGCAGCTCGGGGAGGCGGGCCGGGATGCGGCGCCACAGGGGCACGGCCTGCTCATCGGGCCTGCCTGCCATGAGCACGAGGGGCGAGGCGGCTTGCCACCCCTGGTGCTCCGGGCCGACCAGGGCGTCTGCTCCGCTGCTTTCCAGCAGCCACGTCTGCTGCGCCGGACTGAAGAAGTGGGGAACCGGGATGACCACGATGCCGGCCCAGGTGCAGGCGAGATCGATCAGTGCCCAGGGCAGGCCGTTGTCGAGTTGCAGGGCCAGGCGGCGGATGCCGGCCCCTTGCAGCACTCCTGCCAGTTGCTGGATCTGCTGCCACAGGCTCTGGTAATCCAGCTCACCCTGGCTGCCTAGCAGCGCAGGCTGGTGCGGGGTCTGGCTGGCATGGTGGGCGATGGTGTCGAACAGCGTCATTGCGCGCACCTCCTGTCGATGTCGGCATGGTTAAAAAGGCGGGGCATGGGCCCCAGCAGGTTGAGCAGCAGGCTGCTCTGTGCGAGCACCTCGCGCCCCTGGTTGATGTCGCCTGCCATCACCTTGGGCTGGCAGCGGTAGTATTCGCCCCAGGCGCTGGCATCCTCTCCCACCTGATGGGCCTCTGCGAGTGCCAGCTCCACCGGGTTGAGACGCAGGCGGGTAAAGCTGTTGCGCAGCTTGGCGGTGCCGGTGAACACCACGTAGTCCAGGGCGTTGTCACACAGCAGACGGCACAGCGCGGCAAACATCAGGCGGGCGTGACCCGGTTCGCTGCAGGCAAGATTGCCCACTTCGATGATGCGGTGGCGGGCCGGACGGACCCCGAGACGGGTCTCGATGGCGGCCTCGACAGGCTGCTCCAGATATTGCTCCAGATAGAGCGGTTGCTCGTGCTCGCCATGGCAGGCCTGATTGAGGCCGCAGGCACCGACCAGCACGCCATCTGCCCGGTAGAGCCCGAGCAGGCAAGGCAGGAAATGGGGAATGCGGGCGTTGAACTCGAGGGTGTAGGCGGCCTGGATATAGGTTTGCAGCGCCATGACCTGCTGCGGGGATTCGGCCAGGATCAACCGGTAGGGGGCTTGGATCTCGATGGTCATGGTTGGCTCCTTCTCTTGCGATGGGATGAGAGTAAAAGGGCAAACTTAAGAAACCCTTAAGGCGCAAAAAAAGACGAAAAAAACTGGCGGGGGGTGAACGGGGGTCGATGGGGGCTCCAGACAAAACAGTTGCCAGCAGCGGGCGTGGCAGGCAATCTGCCCCGCTGTCGCCACCCGAGGAGCTGCCATGTCATCCCCTGTTCACTGTCCCCTGTGTCTCTCCCCTCGGCACCATGCCCTGCCGGTGGCGGGCAAGGGCTATTACCGCTGCCTGGCGTGCGAGCTGGTCTGGATGGACGAGGCGGACCACCTGGACGAGGGAGCCGAGAAGGCGGTCTATGACGGGCACGACAACCGGGTGGACGATCCCCGCTACCGGGCCTTTCTGATGCGTGCCTTTGGCGAGGTGCTGGCCCGGGTGTCGCCTCCTGCCAGCGGCCTCGATTTTGGCTGCGGCCCCGGGCCCGCCCTCATCGCCATGGGGCGGGAGGCGGGCTTCGAGATGGCGGGCTACGACAAGTTCTATGCCGACGACCCCGAGTGCCTGACAAGGCAATACGACTTCATCACCAGCACCGAGGTGATCGAGCACATCGCCACCCCCCGCGCCGTGCTGGACACGCTCTGGGGCTGTCTCAAGCCCGGCGGGGTACTGGTGTTGCAGACCCAGCGGGTGCTGGGGGACGAGCGCTTCAAGACCTGGCGCTATCGCCACGATCCCACCCACATCGTCTTCTTCGCCGAGGCCTCGTTCCGTGCCCTGGCGGTCCGCTGGCAGGCAGAGGTCGAGTTTCCTCATGCGGATGTGGCGGTGTTCACCAAACCCTGAGCCGGGCGTTTTCATTTGGCCATGAGTTGGGCATGCTGGTGGCCTGATACCCAGGAACGGATGCCCCTATCTCCATGTCGATCCCCCACCTCTCATTGCAAGACTCTCGCCACCTGCAACTGGCGGCCCAGGGGCTGCTGACCCCGCGCCGCGCCAGAGCAACCCCCGCCGACCTGCTCGCCTGCATTCGCCGCATGGCGTTGCTGCAGATAGACACCATCTCCGTGGTGGCCCGCAGCCCCTATCTGGTGCTGTTCAGCCGTCTCGGCCACTACGATCCGCGCTGGCTGGAACAACTGCTGGCCGATGGTGACCTCTTCGAATACTGGGCTCATGAGGCCTGTTTCGTCCCCCGGGAAGATTACCGGCTGCTGCGCCATCGCATGCTGGATCCCGCCGCCATGGGCTGGAAGTTCTCCGCCCAGTGGCTCAAGACCCACGGCGGCGAGATAGCGCAGATAGTCGAGCGCATACGCCAGGATGGCCCGGTGCGGGCGGCAGACTTCGAGCGCAAGGGGGACAAGGGCAACGGCTGGTGGGACTGGAAGCCGGAGAAGCGCCACCTGGAGGTGCTGTTTACCGCAGGCCAGCTGATGGTGCGCGAACGGCGCAATTTCCAGCGGGTCTACGATCTCGCCGAGCGGGTCATGCCGGAGTGGAATGACGAGCGGGATCTGCCGAGTCCTGATCTCGCCCGGCGGGACATGGTGCGAGCCAGTTGCCGGGCGCTGGGGCTGGTCAAGACCGGCTGGGTGGCGGATTACTATCGCCTTAAACGGGGGAAATACGACGCCCTGCTCCACCAGCTGGCGGATGAGGGGGAGCTGTTGCCGGTACGAGTGGAGGGGTGGCAGCACGGAGCCTTCGTTCACGCCTCCCTGGCCGATGAGCTGGTCCGGGCCCAGGCGGGCACCCTCAAGGCGAGCCACACCGCCGTGCTCTCGCCCTTTGACCCGCTGGTGTGGGATCGCAAGCGGGCCAGCGAGTTGTTTGGCTTTGACTATCGCATCGAGTGCTATACCCCGGCCCCCAAGCGCCAGTACGGTTATTTCGTGCTGCCGTTGCTGCATCGCGGCAAGCTGGTGGGCAGGATGGACGCCAAGGCCCATCGCAAGGAGGGGGTGTTTGAGGTCAAGAGCCTCTATCTGGAAGACGGGGTCAGGGTGACCCGGACCCTGGCCCAGGATCTGGGCAAGGCCATCCAGAAGCTGGCGCAGTGGCACCAGACCCCGCTGCTGCGTTATGGCAACGTTCCTGCTCCCTTGTTGGCTCAATGGCAGGAGGTGGCACGCTGAGGAAGGACGCCTACCCTCGCATCAAGCCGGGCAGCACCAGCGCAACGGCCGCGGTGATGCGCGCGCGGATGTCGCTGCCCGGCGCCAGCAAGCCGAGCGCCATCTGGCGCAGCGGCTCCGCCATGGTCATCGCCAGCAACAGATCGCTGGTCTGGGCAGCGTCCAGCTCGCGCAGCCAGCCCAGTTGCTGCTGGCGCTGTAGCCAGCTGGCCAGGGTCGCCCTGCCGCGGGCAATACCGTTCTCCTGATAGGCCACCAACAGGGCATCCCGCCCCGTGAACTCATGCTGCAGCAGCCGGAACATGCCCACCGCCGGTGCGCTCAGCACCTGATCTGCAATCGCCTGCAAGCCCTGCTCCAGCATCTCTCCCAGTGTCTCGGGGTGGGTTGCATCCTGCTCGAAGGCCGGCTGGAAGGCATCGGTCCAGCTGCGCACCGCCTGCGCTACCAGCTCGTCGCGATTGGCGGCGAAGCGGTAGAGGGTCTTCTTGGCAACCCCCGCCTCTTTGGCCACCGCATCCACGGTCGCAGCGCCGTAGCCTCCCTTGAGCAACAAAGTCAGCGTCGCCTCGGCGAGGGCGGCGCGAAGGTCGGCTTCCGGGGTGACCGGACGGCCTCGTGAGCGTGTTTCTTCATCGTTCGGGTGCGACATATGGGCTCCTGGAAAGCATTGACAGACCCAGTATACAGGCATAGCGTAATTTAAGAAACGAACTTCGTTTCCTAAATTTATGGGAGTCATATCATGCATCTTTCTGCCCTGTTTGCCCCCTGGGGCGTCAATGACATCAACGAGTTGCTCAGCCCGCAACCCCTTCGCCTGGAAATGGGTCTGACCCGCAGCACCGACGGCCTGCTGACGGTCGCCATCCGCACCGATCTGCACGGCTGCAAGGGGCGCATGCTGGATTGGTGGTTCACCTTCTTCGAGACGACTCAGCACATCAGGTGGTGGCACCCCCACGACCACGTCGAGCACCGGGGCTGGGATCATCACTGGAAAAAAGGGGAGCGCTATGTGGGAGCCAGCATAGAGGCGGTGGAGTGGCTTGCCGAGCTGCCGCCGGTGGCAGCTCGCCTCAAGTTCCACGGCGCCGAAGAGGTGTTCGCCCCGCAATCGCTACAGGAGGCGCGGGAGACGCAGGCTCTCTCTGCCGCCATCTGCGCCCGTATCGGCTTTGGCGACGAGGTGGCGCTGGATGAGCAGGGGGCGCCGCTGGATGGCGAGATGTTGCACCTGGCGCGCGATACCCCATACGGCTGTGTGCTGCGCAGCCGTTTTCTGCTGGGCAAGGCCTGCGCCAATCCGTTTGACGAGGTGCCGGATGAGGTAGGCTTCAACCTGATGCGCCACTGCTACAGCGAGTTCAGCTATCTGGCGCAGTTTCTGCCGTCGCTCTACTACGCGGAAAACGGTCGTGAACCGGCGCCGACGCTCTGGTGATGGGGCTGATAGTTGGCATTGAACGTTGCTGGGAGCAGGGAGCATGCCGGCTATCGGGCTGTGGCGTGAGCCGCCGAGGGGCCATAAAAAAACCGGGCACTGGGCCCGGTTTGTCATGCAGTCAGGATGTGCTTACTGGAGCACCAGTACCATCAGCAGGCCGACGGTGATGGCGGACACCAGGAAGGCGAAGCCATAGAACACATAGTGGTGCAGCTTGGTGGTGTGGATCCCCAGATCATGCAGGCCGTGGTAGATGCGGTGCATGCCGTGCCAGACGGGCAGGGCGATAATGACCAGCAGGATGCAGGCACCCCACCAGGAGCTGGCGAATGCCAGCACGCGCTCGTAGCTCATGGTCTCCACGTCCATGATGCCCATGGGCACCAGCAGACCAGTGATGAGGACAATGACCGGCAGCAGCATGGCAACCACCATGCCACCCGCACCAAACAGACCCCAGTAAATTGGCTCGTCAGAACGTCTCATATTTTTTCCTCAAATCATGATTGAGTGATCGTGGCCAACGTTTCTGAGTGAGAGCCCGGTACCAAACAGACACCAATAACCGGGTTCGTCAGAACGTCTCATGGTTTTCTCCTCAGGCCACGATGATCAGGACAAGCAGGGATACCGCCGCCAGCGCCACATACTGGGCGATGACGATCGGCTTCTCCGGCACCAGGTCTTCGCCACGGAAGATGCGCATGGCTTTCGGTGCCAGGGCGAACCAGGTCTTGGCGTGGAACAGGCAGGCTGCCAGGGCGATGACGTGGAACAGGATGGCAATGGGGCTTTGCAGGGATTCCAGCCAGCCGTTGAATGCCTCCTGACCCTGTACCAGGCGCAGCAGACCCCACATCAGCACGACGGCGTAGATGGAGACGAAGATGCTGGTGCCTTCGCGGATCATGTAACCGGTGTAGAAGGCATTCTTCAGCCACCAGTCTTTCTTCATCTCGCGCACGTAAGGCTTACGTTTGCTTTGGGTGTTGTTCATGGTCTCACTCCTGGTCTCAGTCCGGCTTGAACATGGCGATCATGTAGTCCTTGGCGCTCTCGACCTTGCCAAGCTGGATGGCGGCGGCCGGATCCACGCCCTTCGGGCACACTTCGGAGCAGTAGCCCACGAAGGTACAGCCCCAGACGCCCTCGTCCTGGCTGATGATCTTCATCCGCTCCCTGGACGCGCTGTCGCGGTTGTCGGCGTTGTAGCGATAGGCCAGCGCCAGGGCCGCCGGACCGGTGAACTTCTTGTTGATGCCATATTGCGGGCAGGCCGCGTAGCACAGACCGCAGTTGATGCACATGGAGAACTGGTGATACTTCGCCATGTCAGCCGGCGTCTGGGTGTACTCGCCATCGCACAGGCTGCGCGGCTCAGACGGGATGATGTAGGGCTTGATGCTCTCCAGCTTCTCGATGAAGTCGGACATGTCGACCACCAGATCGCGCTCGATGGGGAAGTTGTTGAGCGGCTCGATAGTCATCTTGCCCGGCAGGTAATCCCGCAGGAAGGTCTTGCAACCGAGTTTCGGAATGCCGTTGACCATCATGCCGCAGGAGCCGCAGATCGCCATCCGGCAGGACCAGCGGAAGCTCAAGGTGGAGTCCAGATGATCCTTGATGTATTGCAGCGCATCCAGCAGGGACATCTCTTTGAGGTAGGGCACCTGGAAGGTCTGCATCCAGGGCTCGTTATCCTGCTCGGGACGGTAGCGCAGGATTTCAATTTCGATCATCTCAGCCATTCTTCTTAGCCTCGTCTTGTTTCTCACCCTCGGAACCGTATACGCGTTTCGCCGGTTGGGATTTAGTGATCTTCACATCGGAGTAATCGATGGTCGGGGCCCCTTCACCGTTGTAGAAGGAGAGAGTGTGCTTGAGGAAGTTGACGTCATCGCGCTCCTCGTAACCGTCCAGACGCTGGTGGGAACCGCGGGACTCTTTGCGGTTGATGGCGGAGTGCGCCATGGCTTCCGCCACGTCCAGCATGTAGCCCAGCTCGATGGCGTACAGCAGGTCGGTGTTGAAGACCGAGGACTTGTCGTTGATCTTGATCTTCTTGTAACGGGCTTTCAGCTCGTTGATCTTGTCGATGGTGCCCTGCATCAGCTCTTCGGTACGGTAGATACCGACACCGGCTTCCATGGACATGCCCAGTTCGTTGCGGATATCCGCCGGGTTTTCGGTGCCGTCGATGTCCAGCAGGGAGAGGTGCTGCTTGATGAGCGCCTCGGCCTTGGCGACCAGCGCCTGGGTGTTGCCGTGTTGCTGAGTGGCGGCAAACTCGGCTGCCTGCTCACCGGCCACCTTGCCGAAGACCACGATCTCGGACAGGGAGTTGGAACCCAGACGGTTGGCGCCGTGCAGACCGACGGAGGCACATTCGCCAGCGGCATAGAGACCGGCCAGACGAGTGGCGCACTTGCCGTCGGTTTCGATGCCACCCATGGTGTAGTGGGCGGTCGGACGTACCGGAATCGGCTCTTTTACCGGATCCACACCCACGTAGGCCTTGGCCAGTTCGCAGATGAAGGGCAGACGCTCTTTCAGGTACTTCTCGCCAAGATGGCGCAGGTCAAGGTGAACCACGTCGCCCATGGGGCCCTGGATCACGCGGCCTTTTTGCTGCTCCTGCCAGAAGGCCTGGGAGAGACGGTCGCGCGGACCCAGCTCCATGTGCTTGTTCTTTGGCTGGCCGACCGGGGTTTCCGGGCCCAGACCGTAATCTTGCAGGTAGCGATAGCCATCCTTGTTCAGCAGGATGCCACCCTCACCACGACAACCTTCGGTCATCAGGATGCCGGTGCCCGGCAGACCGGTCGGGTGATACTGGACGAACTCCATGTCCCGCAGCGGTACGCCGTGGCGGTAGGCCAGGGCCATGCCGTCACCGGTGACGATGCCACCGTTGGTGTTGTAGCGATAGACACGACCTGCGCCGCCGGTGGCCAGCACCACGGACTTGGCCTGGATGAAGCGGGTGATGCCGTTCTGGATGTCAAAGGTGACGACACCCTGGACACGGCCATCTTCCACGATGAGATCCAGACAGAAGTGCTCGTCGAAGCGCTTGATGGTCGGGTACTTGATGGAGGTCTGGAACAGGGTGTGCAGGATGTGGAAGCCGGACTTGTCGGCGGCGAACCAGGTGCGGGGGATCTTCATCCCGCCGAAACGGCGCACGTTGGCCTTGCCGTCCGGTTTGCGGCTCCAGGGGCAACCCCAGTGCTCCAGCTGGATCATCTCGTTGGTGGCGTTGTTGACGAAGTACTCGACTACGTCCTGCTCACACAACCAGTCACCACCGGAGACGGTGTCGTTGAAGTGGTTTTCCAGGGAGTCGTCATCACGGACGACGCCTGCGGCGCCACCTTCGGCGGCCACTGTGTGGCTGCGCATCGGATAGACCTTGGAAATCAGGGCGATTTCCAGCTCCGGGTGGGCTTCTGCAATGGCGATTGCGGCACGCAGGCCACCGCCACCGGCACCGATGATGGCAACATCGGTCTTGATAATATCCACATCTGCCTCCTTAGGGATAGATTTGCTGGGCACGATTTTGCTCTATGAAAAAAATTCAGGCTTGATGCAAGTCAAACTGCTTTGTTTTAGTGCTTGGCAACGGTGATTTTTATTACAACCACCCCATTCCTTGGATGAAAATGCCGTCATTATCGCCATCCATCAGTGATCTGGATCAGCCGTACTCGCTACTCTGGTGATTTTAACTCCAAGATTATACGTAGTTTTCTTTCAAAAAAATGAGAAATGCCTCTCTTTTTGGGTATTACCCATAAAGTTTTTAAGTTTTTTATCAAAACAGTTTAATGATAACTATTATCACGATGACATATCGAGGTTAGGCATCAAAAAAGTAATGCGAATATAGCCATGGCAGACTGGGCCCGTCTCCCACACATGGGCAAAAGGAGATGTCGATCACAGGGTTGAGAGTCTCGAAAGGGGATTATAACCGTTGAAACAAAAAGGGTTTATAAAAAAGGGGCCTGAACGGCCCCTTTCTTCCCATGGTCGATCAGATGCGGAACATGCCGACCTGATTATTCAATTCACCTGAAATATTTTTAAGCTGGGCCGACAGATTGCGGGAGCTGTCCGCATCCACTGCCAGCTCGTCCGAGACATCCTTGACCGCCTGGATGTTGCGGCTCACTTCGTCGGTGACGGCACGCTGTTCCTCGGCGGCGCTGGAGATCTGGGTCGCCATGTCGGAGATCTGGTTGATGGAGGTGGTGATCTGCTCCAGGGCCTGGGTTGCATCGTTGGCATCTTCCACGCTGTTCTGGGCCAGCAGCTGACCCTCGTGCATGGTACTGACGGCGCCCTGGGTGTTGCGCTGCAGGGTCTCGATCATGCTGCGGATCTCGACGGTGGAGCTGTGGGTGCGCTGGGAAAGCACCCGCACCTCGTCGGCCACCACGGCAAAGCCGCGTCCCTGCTCGCCAGCCCGGGCGGCCTCGATGGCGGCGTTGAGCGCCAGCAGGTTGGTCTGCTCGGCGATGCCCTGGATGGTGGAGAGGATGGTGTTGATCTCCTGGGCGTTCTTCTCCAGTTCCTGAATGATGCCGGAGGCCTGCTTGACCTGGGTGGCGAGATCCGTGATGGAGCGCTGGTTGCGGGCAATCACCTGCTTGCCGTGCTCGCAACTGCTGGAGGAGCTGCGGGCCGCTTCCGCGGTCTGCTCGGCGTTGCTGGCCACTTCGACGGCGGTGGCGGACATCTCGTGCACTGCGGTCGCAATCTGGGAGATCTCGTTTTGCTGGCGGGCCAGCCCCTGGTTGGATTTCTCCGCCATGTCGTGGGAAGACCTGGCCTGCTGGTTGAGCTGGGTGGAGGAGTTGGAGATGTCCTGCACCATGACGTGGATGCGCTCGATGAAGGTGTTGACGTGCTTGGCGACGGTACCGACCTCGTCTTCACGCTCGATCTTGATGCGACGGGTGAGATCGCCGTTGCCGCGGGAGAGATCGGCAATGGCCTCGCCCAGGGTTTTCAGCGGTGCCAGGGAGCCGTTGATGGCGACATAGGAGAAGCCCGCCACGATGAGGATGGTCAGCAATCCCTGGATGAGGGCGGAGGTGACCATGCGGGAGACGGACTGGTAGGCGACCGCTTCGTCCACCACGATGCCGAAATACCAGTTGGTGTTGGGGATCTCGGTGAGGTCGAACACGCTCGCCTTGCCGCTGATATCCATCTCGGAGATGGTGTTGTCATGGGCCAGCTCGTTGACCTTGGCTGCCGTCAGCTCCGGGGAGATGGCGGTGGCGGGTTTGAGGGTCAGATCCTTGTCCGGGTGGGCGATGATGGTGCCGTTGCTGTCCACCAGAATGGCATAGGTGCCTTCCGAGTTCATGGCGAGTACGTCTTTCACCAGACCGTCGATGGAGACGTCACCGGCGATGACGCCGTCGGTGTTGCCGCGACTGAAGGGCTCGGCGATGGTGATGATGAGCTGGCCGGTGGTGATGTCGGCATAGGGAGCCGTGATGGCGAGCTTGCCGGCGGCCATGGCGTCCTTGTACCAGGGGCGCTGGCGCGGATCATAGCCGGCCGGCAGATCGGTCGGCTTGCTCTGGATCATCCGGCCATCCTTGGTGCCCACGTAGACGAGATCGAAGTTGCCCGCATTCATGGACTGGGCCAGGTGGCTGAGGGGCTCGTCTTCCTTGGCGAAGGCTTCCTTGGTGGCGGTGACGAGATTGATGCGGGCGTCGAGCCAGCGGGAGATCCCCTTGACGTTGGCGACCGAGCTGTCGTCGATGAAGCTCCAGATCAGCCGCTGGGTTTCACTGCGCAACTGGGAGGTGTTGTACCAGACCTGCAGGCCGGTGATGACCAGAATGATGGCCCCGATGGAGAGGACCAGCTTGTTCTTGATGGATAGGTTCATGTTTACATCCTTGTGAGCGTCAGTCAGAGATCCATGGTGTTTGTTATTGTTATGAGCCAACTCTGTATCGGCTGGCTATGGACTTTATGTATCCCGGTGCACCGCATTTTTTCAATTCTTTTCACCTCCTTGTGGCCTGCCAGGGCGCGCCGATACTCAGCTGAATCGATCTGGCCGGTTGGTGAAGATGCCATCGACACCCATGCTGGCGAGGGCGCTCCCATCACTCACTTCGTCGACTGTATAGACCAGGATCTTGAGCCCCCGGCGATGGGCATCCGCCACCAGGGTCTCGTCGACGAAATCCACGTCGCAGTTCAGTGACCAGGCCCCCAGCGTCTCGGCGAAGGCCGCGCCGTCGAGGGGCAGGCTGGCCGTGAGGGCGCCTATCCTGATTTCCGGTCGCAGTCCCTTGAAGCGTAACAGCTCGGGATGATGAAAGGAGGAAACGATCCAGTGCGCCTGGGTAAAGCCAAGCTCGGCCTCGGCCCGCCTGGTCAGGGCGGCCACCGGCTTGGCGGTGTGGGCGCCCTTTAGCTCGATGTGCAGTTCGCAGCGCCCCGCCACCAGTGCCATCACCTGCCACAGGGTCGGGATCCGCTCCCCGTCCCCCGCATCCAGGCTCGCCAGGTACTCCCGGGATTGTCCGGTCAGCACACCCTGGCCGTTGGTGCAGCGCTCCAGCCGCCGGTCGTGGAAGACCCAGAGCTCTCCGTCGGCCCACTGCACGTCCAGCTCGATGGCTTTGGCACCCAGATCCAGCGCCAGGCTCATCGCCTTGAGGGTATTCTCCGGGGCCAGGCCGCTGGCACCGCGATGGGCAATGATCTGCATGATGGCTCCTGTTGTCGTCTTTGGGGGCTTCATCCCCGGCTCATCCGGATGTCGATCTGCTGATGTGGCAGATGCATGCCGACCTGGCCGAGTTTCTCCAGGATCAGAGAATGTACCTCGTGCGTAATGGGCATCCGGTGATCCATGTTGTTGACGTAGAGCCGGATCTCGTAGATGAGGGCCGAGTCGGTGAACTCGATGAGGAACACCTCCGGGGCGGGCGTATCCAGCACCAGGGTGGACTCGCGCACGCTCTGCTCCAGCAGTTGCTGTACCTGCTTGGGATTCTGGGTCAGGCCGATGCGAATGCGCAAGCGGACCCGGGTGATGGCATCGGACAGGGACCAGTTGATGAACTGCTCGGTGATGAAGGCCTTGTTGGGGACGATGATCTCTTTCCTGTCCCAGTCCACTATGGTGGTGGCGCGGGTCTTGATCTTGGTGACGGTGCCGGTGAGATCCCGGATGGTGACGGTGTCACCCAGGCGGATCGGTTTTTCGAACAGGATGATGAGGCCGGAGACGAAGTTGGCGAAGATCTCCTGCAACCCGAAGCCCAGCCCCACGGAGAGTGCTGCCACCAGCCACTGGGTCTTGGACCAGTCGATGCCGAGCATGGAGAAGCCGGTGAGGGCGCCAATCAGCAGTACCAGGTACTTGCTCACCGTGGTGAGGGCGAAGCCGGTGCCTGGGGAGAGGCTCAGGTGCTGGAGCAGGGTGAGCTCCATCAACCCTGGCAGGTTGCGGGCGGTGACCACCGTCAGGATGAAGGCGAAGACGGTCAGCATCAGATCCTGCAGGGTGATGGCGGAGAGCTGCTCGATGCCGGCCACCTTGCTGCTCACCTGCCACACCTCGATGCTGCTGAGGAAGCTGAATGCCGAGTTGAGATCCGACCATTGCACCACCACCAGCATGGTGAAGCCCAGCATCAGCAGAGTGCGCACCAGGCCGAGGGACTGAGCGCTGATGGTATCCAGATCCAGCTCGGGCTCCTCCACCACATCGGGGATCTCGGAGCTGAGATCGTCCTCTTCCCGCTCCCGCTGCGCCAGGATCTCGGCCCGCTTCTGCTTGGCGCGATCGAAGGCGAGTCGGCGGCGCTGGATCAGCATCCAGCGGTGGGCCAGATAGTAGACGAGCAGGCAGCCGAGCCCCGCCAGCAGGCTCAGCTCCAGCTGGCGCAGCAGGGTGCGGGAGGTGTAGAAGTAGCCGAACAGGGCGCCCAGCACCGCCAGCAGCGGGGCCAGCATCAGGCTGTTCCAGATGAAGTGGTGCAGCAGATGGGGCTTGGTCATGTCTGCCTGACCCCAGGTGAGGGGCAGTTTTTCCCGGTTGAGGCGGGCAAAGAAGAGCAGCAGCCAGAGGGCCCCGATGATGAAGGCGAGGCGTCCCAGTGAGTCGTAGAAGGCGTGCTCCTGATAGCTGCTCGCCATGCCCTGCACGAAGAAGCTCGGGATCAGCACCAGCAGCAGGGTACGAAATTGTCCCCATACTCGCTGCACCCGCTCCTTCTGCCAGCGGAAGTGGAGGATGAGGATCCCCTTCTCCAGAGTGAGGTGGCGCGCCACCAGCAGGGCCAGCAGCAGGAACCAGATTTCACCCAGGCCCCGGGCTACCGCCACCGCGAAGGGATATTGCCAGGCGCCGTCCAGCAGGCCGTGCACCATGAGCACCATGGCGGGCAGCGGCAGGGCGGCGAGCACGGAGCGCACCAGCAACCGGCTGGTGAGGCTGAACTTGTCCTGGGTTACCTTGCCGATGCGCGGGGCAATGTACTGGCTGTATTGAATGAGGTGGCGGGCCAGTTTCAGCCAGCACCAGGCCAGCCCCAGCAGCCCGAGACCAGCCAGGGTCAGGCTCAGGGGGTTGTTCTCGGCGATGGCCCTGGGCAGTTGCAGCCAGTTGGCCGGGTTGAAGGCAAGGCCGAGGGCGGCCGGGACGCCGAGCAGCACCGCCGGGCTCAGGGGGCGCACGTCCGGCATCCAGAACAGATGGCTAGCGCTGAGTTCGCGGATCTCGTCGATCTTGCTGTTCTGACGGCTGTAGAGCAGCTTGAGGCGGGTCTGCTCCTGAATGAGGGTGTCGGAGGCATCGTTGAGCCGGGTCAGCAGTTGCCGCCTTGCCTTGAGCAGGTTGTCCAGCACGGCGCGCTGGGCCCTGTCCAGGGTGATGCCGTCTCCACTGAGCAGGCTGTTGCGCAGCTGGACCGGATCCTTCAGGGCATCCTGCTCGGTCTCGTACTGGTATTTGGCCATACGCGCCTTGACGATGGCGGACTCCAGCCGCTCCAGCGGGAAGTAGGCGGGCAGATCGGCCAGCTTGCTGCGCAGGTTCTCGCCGTAGGCGTTGCTTATCTGCAACCACTCCAGCTGTTCGCGCACCGAATTGACCAGCTCGTTGAGCCCGGAGAGGGAGGTGTCCACCCCCCGTTGCTCGTCCTGCACCCGTTCAATCTGGTCCTCGAGAGCCCCCAGTTGGAGGGAGAGGGCCTGGTTTTGCTGCTGTTGCTCCTGCAAGAGGGGGAGGTCAGAGGTGAGCTGGCGGCGCAGGCGTTCGCTCTCGGCCAGGGCCTGCTCGGTCTTGTCCCGGCGCAGCTGGTTCTGCTGGGCAAGCAGACTGGTCTGCCACTCATCCTCGTCGGTGATGGCGAGGTTGAGCTCCTGCAGCTTGAGCTTGCCCAGATCGTTGCGCTGCTGGGCGGAGAGCTGCTCCAGCTCCAGCATCTGGATCCGGTCGGAGAGGCTCTGCTCTTTGAGTCGGGTGGCCAGTTGCTGGGCCTCCTGCAACCTGTCCGACTCGTTGCTGAAGCTCAGGCGATCGAGCAGGGAGCGGGTCTGGAGCAACTGCTTGCGCAACTCGTCGACCCGCAGGTGATACTCCTGGCCCGTGCTCTCAAGCTGGTTGAGGCTGTCGGTCACCGCCTGACGCTCCTTGCGCAGGTTGAGCTGGCGGTTGCTGCTCAGGCTGATGGCCTGGCGCAGGGCATCCTCCTTGAGGGAGGAGAGGGACGGGCGGGACTGGGGCTGATAGTTGTGCAGCCCCTCCTTGAGACGGGCGGACTCCTTGGGGTAGTCGATGAGGATCTGCTGGTAGGCCTTGCCCTGTTCCCGGTAGCGCTGGGCATCCCGGGCATATTGCAGCGCCTGCTGGTAGCTCTCCCGCAGTTGCTGGTTTTCCGGGGTATCCGTCTTGGGGATGCTTTGCAGCAGCTCCTCTACCTGAGTGATGGCATCATCAGCCTGGACAGCGGAGAAGGGGAACAGGCTGAGACAGAGCATCAGACAGAGCAGGCGTTGCAACATGGCGCACGTTTCCGTTCAGGAGAAGTCGCCCTAGCCTAAAGCAGGGGCCGGGGCGGGTAAAGCCCTCAAGATGAATGATCCACGGCACAAATAACGGGTGATCTGGGTCTTGTTTGGCTATTATTCTGGCCGTTCCCCTTCATTGAGCAATTTATGTCCTCCGTCGATCTGGGCACGGCCCCCCTTTCCCGCCTCTTCTTGCGTTACGTCACCCCCACGGTGGCCGCCATGCTGGTCACCGGCATCTATGTCACCATAGACGGCATCTTCGTCGGCCATATCCTGGGCCAGGACGGGCTGGCCGGCATGATTCTGGCGTACCCCATCTGCGCCGTGCTCTACGCGGTGGGTGCCCTGATCGGCATGGGATCCTCGTCGCTGACCTCCTTCTATCTGGGCAAGGGGGAGCAGGCTAGGGCGCGCCACATCGTCGGCAATGCCCTGGTGATGGTGCTCATCGCCTCCGCGCTGCTCGCCTTCATTGGCATTCGTTACGGCAAGGCCATGCTTGTCTGGATGGGGGCGCAGGGGGTCATCTTCGACGCAGGCTTCGCCTATCTGCAGTGGTACGCCTGGCTCGGGGTGTTCGCGGTGCTCTCCATGGCCTTTACCGCCCTGCTGCGCAACGACGGGCGACCCGGCCTCACCACCTGGATCCTGGTGGGGGGCGGCGTGCTCAACGTGCTGCTCGACTACCTGCTGATGGCGGTGATCCCCTGGGGGCTGGCGGGGGCCGCCATCGCGACCATGCTCTCCCAGGCGGTCACCGGGGGCCTGTGCCTGTGGCACTTCTTCACCCCCCGCAGCCAGTTGCGCATTCGCTGGGATACCCTGGTGCCCGACTGGCGGCTGATGGGGGAGACATTGCGACTCGGGGTGTCGAGTTTTCTGATGTACCTCTACCTCTCGGTGGTGCTGGCGCTGCACAACAAGGCGCTGCTCTCGGTGGGCACTTCGCTGCACGTGGCCGCCTATGGGGTCATCAGCTACAGCGAGGCCTTCTTCTATCTCATCTTCGAGGGGATCGCCATGGGCATCCAGCCTATCGCCAGCTTCAATGCCGGGGCGGGCAACTGGTCGCGAGTGCTGCGGGTACGCAACCTGGCATTGGGAGTGACCATGGCGGTGGCACTGTGCGGGATGATCCCGCTGTATCTGTGGCCGGAGGCAGTGGTTTATCTGTTTGCGGGGGACAATGCTGCCCTGTTGCCGGTAGCCAGCCTCGGTATCTGGCTCTACTTCTGGGGGCTGCCCATGGAAGGCTTGCTGCTGGTGGGGGCCACCTATTTCCAGGCCATCAACCGGGCCCGCATCGCTTCCCTGCTCACCGGCGGCAAGTTGGTGCTGATCGGCGGTTTCCTGTGGGGCTTCTCCTCCCTGTGGGGAGTGGCCGGTGTCTGGCTGGCGCTGCCTACTTGCAGCACTCTGCTGGTCCTGGTGATGTGGCGGGCGATGAACAGGGAGGGGCGCCAGCACAGCGCTGCCTGAGATGTGGTCATGCGTCCATGAAAAAGGCAGCCTCGGCTGCCTTTTTCATTCCCTGCCTGTGGGCGGCAGGTCGCCGGCCTCAGGGCTTGAAGGCGCCGATAAAGATGGCGGGGTCGACGCGGGCGTCGTTGAGGCTGACGTTCCAGTGCATGTGGGGACCGGTGGCGCGGCCGGTGGCGCCGACCCGGCCGACGATGCCGCCGCGGGGCAGGCTCTGGCCCAGTTTCACGTCCACCTTCGACATGTGACAGAACATGCTGATGAGGCCCTGGCCGTGGTCGACGAACACCGTATTGCCGTTGAAGAAGTAGTTGCCGATGAGGATGACCTTGCCAGCGGCTGGTGCCTTGATGGGAGTGCCGGCTCCGACCGCGAAGTCGAGTCCGGAGTGGGGGTTGCGCTCCTCGCCGTTGAAGAAGCGGCGCAGCCCGAAGGGACTGGAGAGCGGGCTCTGGACCGGCTTGTCAAACAGCAGGTTGCTCGGCTGAGCCGGGCTGAAGGTCTGGTAGGCGCGGGTCTGTTCGGCAAGCTCCCGGTTGATGCGGGTCATGTCTTCGGCCAGCGGATTGACCTGGCGGCTGTTCTTGAGCTTGATGTGCTGCTCACGGTAGTGCTTGGTGCCGACTGTGAAACTCAAGGTGCGGCCATCGCTGGTGGTTACCTGATGGGGGCCGGGCGCGCTCTTGAGCGGGATGCCGACGATGGCGATCCACGTCTTCCCTTCTTCCTGTACCACCAGCACAGGCTTGTCCTGATAGCGCACTGCGGGTGCCTTGGCCCCGCTTCCCAGTGGTACCACGGCCACGCCCCCCGGCACCGGGTGGTTGAGCAGGCGGCTGATAAACCCCGGTTCGGCGTGAAGCGCAGGGCTGCCGAGCAGTAGGAGAAGAAAGAAGAGGCGGCGCATGATGGCTCCATCGGATCAGGGGGAAAGCAAGAGGGGGGAGATGATGCCACATTCTGGCGGTGCTGTCCGTCAACCGTGGCCGATAAACTCATCGGCTGCGGCCCAGAAGGACGCAACGGACACGCCATTGCAGCGAGGTGAATGCTCTGGTTGCGGGTGCCTGCTTTCCCTTCGACCTTGCCAGCCTGATCAGGGGGCTGCTGCGCTACCGCATCTTGGGGGCGCTCACGAGCGACAACTGCTTCATCACCATCAGCCTGGCCGGTGTCGGGGTGGGCATGGTCGAGCAGGGGGCCCTGACCCCTATTCCATTCGATACCGCCATCGCGGTACCCTACTCGGCGGCGACCCAGGCCACCGACCACAAGGTGAGGCTCTACCCGACCCGGCTGCCGGGCCAGGTAGCACGCACCGGCCCCATCATGGTCACGGTGAGCGTGCCCTGAGGAGACGCCGCTTCGCCCCTATTTTTCGACGAGGTCAATGATGAACAGTGACAGGGCCCTGCGCCACGAACCCAAACGCCATGGCATAGGACAGGGCTGGATCTGGATCCGCACCGGATTCGACATCTTCAACAAGGGGATGGGTGCCAGCGTGGCGATGATAGTGCTCTGGTTTGTGGTGGGCATCGTGCTGGATCAACTGCCGGCGGGGGGCTTGATCTCCCAGTTGCTCTACATGGTGTGGGGGGCTGGCTGGGTGGCGGTGGCGCGGCGGGGTCACCAAGGCGAGGCGCTGCAGTTTGGCGACTTCTTTGCTGGTTTCCGCCATCGGTTGACCCCCTTGATGCTGGGGGGCCTGATGGTGCTCGGCCTCATCATGGGGATCCTGATGATCTGCGTGTTCCTGCTGCACCAGTGGGGACTCACCGGCCTGTTGTCCGCGGATTCGGGCTCCCTGGCGCTGACCCCGGAGCAGGCACGGGGCTTCCTCGTCTGCGCCCTGGTGGGATTGGCACTGTTCGTTCCCGTGCTGATGGCCATCACCTTCGCCCCCGCCCTTATCCTCTTCCATCAGGTCGGGGTCTGGCAGGCAGCCAGGCTCAGCTTCAAGGGATGTCTGCGCAACATGTGGCCCTTCCTCTGGTGGGGGCTGCTCGGGGCCGTGCTGATCTTCTTTGGCGCACTCCTGATGCTGGTGGGCCTGCTGGTGGTGCTGCCTGCCATCAACTACTCCATCTATGCCGCCTATCACGACATCTATCTGGAGGATCAGGAGGCCGAGGAGGGAGAGACCCCGGTCAAGGCATTCGGTTTCGAAGCCTGACCGGCACAGGATGGAGCAAAGAGGGGCCGCGAGGCCCCTTTTTTGTGCGGCTCGCAGGGATCAGAGAGAGGGAGGGGCTTCCTGCCACAGGGGATCGTCCGCCATCCGCTCCACGAGAAAGTCGAGGAAGCTGCGCAGCAGGGGGGACATCTGTTTGCGGGTGCCATAAACGGCATAGACGCCGAGGCGCTTGGGCTGCCACGGGGTGAGCAGGGGGACCAGGGCGCCGCTTGCCAGATGGGGGTGAACCGAGTAGGCGGGTTGCAGGCTGATCCCCGCCCCTTCCAGGGTGGCGGCCAGCAGCAGGTTGGAGATGTTGGCGCTGAGGTTGCCGCTCACCGGGACGGATTCGGGACCATCGGGCCCCAGAAACTCCCACAGGCTCTTGCCGAAATAGGTGTAGGTGAGGCAGTTGTGCAGTGCCAGATCCTGCACCTGCTGCGGCGGAGCATGGCGGGCCAGGTAGGCGGGACTGGCGCACACCACCGAGTGGCAGGTGCCGAGCCTGCGGGCCACCAGGTTGGGATCGAGGTCGTTGGTGATGCGCAGGGCGAGATCGATTCGCTCCTCCACCAGATTGACTGTCCGGTCCAGCAGCAGGATGTCGATCGCCGTGCCGGGGTAACGGGCCAGGTAGTCGTTCGCCGCCCCGACCAGCAGGGCTTCGGAGAGAGAGTAGCTGCAGGTGATGCGCAGTTGCCCCTTGGGGGCCTCGTCATGGCGGATGGCCAGGTGTTCCATCTCTTCCCCCAGGGCCAGCATGGCTCTGGCCCGGTTCAGCGCCTCTTCTCCTGGCCCGGTCAGGCTCAGCCGGCGGGTGGTGCGGTGCAGCAATCTGGCCCCCATCCAGCGTTCCAGCTCGGCCAGGTAGCGCGACACCATGGCACGGGACATCTCCAGTTTCTCCCCGGCGCCGCTTAGGCTGCCCTGTTCCACTACGCAGACAAAGACCCGCAATGCGGTCAGCCTATCCATCTTGTGCCCCTATATGCTCGATTTGTGCAACAGTGATGCGCCTATTATGCGGTATTTGTATCGATGGTGATGCAATAAACTGCGCTCATTCCATTAATCCACACCGATGAGCGTTATCTGATGAACAACACACTGCGTACCCTGACCCTGACCAGCCTCCTGATGACGGGTTCCGCCCTGGCGGCCCCCCTGACCGTGACCGTCTACAACCCCGGCGAGAAGGCCATCTTCCCCGTCTCCTCCTCACTGGTAACCGGTGACAAAGAGGCCATCCTGATCGATGCCCAGTTCGATGTGCAACATGGTCAGGCGCTGGTGGACATGATCAAGAAGAGCGGCAAGAAGCTGACCACTGTCTATATCAGTGCCGGTGACCCCGACTTCTACTTCGGTCTGGAACCCGTCATGGCTGCGTTCCCGGATGTCAAGGTGCTGGCCGACCAGCATGTGGTCGACCATATCAAGCAGACCAAGGATGCCAAGCTGAGCTACTGGGGCCCGATCCTGGGCAAGGATGCACCCAAGAGCCTGACCGTGCCGCAAGTGATGACGGCCAGCCACCTGACGCTGGATGGCGAGAAGATTGACATCAAAGAGATGAACACCCCGAATGCTTACCTCTGGGCCCCTTCCATCAAGACGGCCTTTGGTGGTGTGCCGGTCTACAGCGGTGTACACGTCTGGATGGCGGACAGCCAGTCCAAGGCCGCTCGCAGCCACTGGGTCAAGGCGCTGAACAATCTGCTGGCGCTGAAACCTGAGCGCGTGGTGCCGGGTCACTTCCTGGGGACTGCGCCCAAGGGTACCGAAGCCGTGACCTTCACCCGTGACTACGTGCAGCGCTTTGAGCAAGAGCTGGCCAAGACCAAGCACTCCGGCCAGCTGATTGAAGCGCTGAAGAAGGCTTACCCCTCCCTGCCGGTCGATGATGGCCTGGCCATCGGTGCCAAGGTCAATACCGGCGAGATGAAGTGGTAACTCCCTGACGCCTACATCCCTGTGTTTTTTTCCGGGCCCGAGGGCCCGGTTTTTTATCCAGCATTGAAGCGAGAATGATGATGAACGAAGCGCAAACAACCCTCCATTATGTCTATGACCCCCTCTGTGGTTGGTGCTATGGCGCCGCCCCCCTGCTGAAAGCCGCTGCCGAGATCCCGGGCCTTCGCATCGAACTGCATGGGGGGGGCCTCTGGATGGGCGCCAGGCGCCAGGCCATGGGACAGCCCCTGCGGGACTATGTGCGCCCCCATGACGAGCGCATCCATGCCCTCACCGGACAGCGCTTTGGTGAGCGCTACTTCAACGAGCTTCTGCTCAACGAGTCACTGCTCCTCGACTCCGAGCCGCCCATACGCGCCGTTCTGGCGGTGAGCGAGCTTGGCGGCGACGGCCTTGCCTTGTTGCACCGCATCCAGGAAACCCACTACCGGGATGGGGAATGGGTCGGTTCCCCGACACGGCTGGCGGCGCTCGCGCGGGAGCAGGGGCTGACACCGGAGGCATTCGCCCTGGCCTTTGGTCGGGTCGATCTTGTGGGCCATCTGGCCACAAGCCAGGCGTGGCTGCGCCGGCTCGGCGGGCAGGGGTTCCCGACCCTGGGATTGATGCAAGGGGAGCGCGTCGTTGCGCTGCCTGTCTCCTCCTATCTGGGAGAGCCAGCGGCGTTCGCGGATCACATCGCCTCCCTGATGGGGTGAGTCTCTCGCCCATCGCCTGCGGCTTGTCAAAGGAGAGGGAGAGGGCAGACCCGTCTGCGCGCCTCCCTTGTCCCCCGCACCGTTCTTGTGCATGCTATCGGCCTCATTGAACGGCAGGATGCAGTACCTATGAACCTTCGCGATCTCGAATATCTGGTAGCGCTGGAAGAGGAGAAACACTTTCGCAAGGCAGCGGAGCGCTGCTTTGTCAGCCAGCCGACCCTGAGTGGCCAGCTGCGCAAGCTGGAAGATGAACTGGGAGTGATCCTCATCGAGCGCACCTCCCGCAAGGTGCTGTTCACGCCCGCCGGCGATGCCATGGCCCGTCAGGCGCGCAAGGTGCTCAAAGAGGCGCGAGAGCTCAAGAGCATAGGCCAGCACTTCGCCGAGCCCATGTCCGGCGAGATCCACATCGGTTTTATTCCCACCGTGGGCCCCTACCTGCTGCCCCACATCATCCAGGATCTGCGTGAACACTTCCCCAAGCTGGAGTTCTACCTCTACGAAGATCAGACCCAAGTGCTGCTCAAACGGCTGGAGGAGGGGGAGCTGGATTGCCTCGTGCTGGCGGAGCTGGAAGGGATGGAGGGGTTTGGCGCCATCCCCCTCTATCAGGAGCCCATGTGGCTGGCCGTGCCTCAGCATCACCCGGAGGCGAGCGCCAAGGCGGTGCCCCTGCACAATCTCAAGGGCAAGAAATTGCTGATGCTGGCCGACGGTCACTGCCTGCGGGATCAGGCGATGGGTTTCTGTTTTGCCGCGGGCATCGGTGAGGATCAGCGCTTCAAGGGCACCAGTCTGGAGACCTTGCGCAACATGGTCGCCGCCGGCAGCGGCATGACGCTGGTGCCCAGGCTCGCCGTGCCCGCCAACCCGGAGGAGGGGGGCGTCAGCTATCGTCCGGTAATCAACCCCGTGCCGGGGCGCACCATCTCCCTGCTCTATCGTCACTACTCGGTTCGCCGCCCCTGCTTCAATGAGCTGGCGGCCCGCATCTCGAGTCTGATGAAAGCCCTGCTGGGCTGACGCAGCCCGCTCGTCATCCCGAAACAAAAACCGGCGCCTGGGCGCCGGTTTTTGTTGTTTCCAGGGGGACCTAGAAGATGTCGTCGGTGGAGACGGGACCGTCTGTGGTCGCATCGTCACCGTCATACACCTGGTTGCCATCGGAGATCTGGCTCGCGTAGCGGGTGGGCTCTGTGCCCTCTTTGAAGAACTCCTCCGTGGTACTGCCATCGGCGCGATTGGTCAGCAGACCGGTTTCACGATCGATGCGGACCTGCATGATCCCTTCGGGGACCGGCATCTTGCGCTCGGGCACCTGTTGCAGAGCCGTCTTCATGAAGTCAATCCAGATGGGCTGGGCGGCACCACCGCCAAACTCGGCCCGGCCCAGACCGCGCTGGTGGTTGTCAAAACCGATCCAGGAGGTGGCCACCAGATTTGGGGTATAGCCGGAGAACCAGGCATCCCGGGATTCGTTGGTGGTCCCCGTCTTGCCCGAGATGTCGTGACGCTTGAGGTCACGGGCTGCCCGCCAGCCGGTACCACGCCAGCCATTGCCACCCCAGATGGCGGTGGTCAGGGTGTCGGTGATGAGGAAGGCGCTCTGGGCACTGATGGTCTGCGGTGCCATGTTGTTGGGCACGACAGGATCGATGGGGCACTGGGCCTTCCAGTCTGCCGTGGTATTGGCATAGGCATCCGCGCTGTCGAGACCGGCGGCGGCCAGCACGCCGCAGTCGCGGCAGGCGGCGGCCGGGTTGGCCTCAAACAGGGGGGTGCCGAAGCTGTCGGTCACCTCGGTGATGAAGTAGGGGGTGACCTGGAAGCCGCCATTGGCCAGCACCGAGTAGCCGCGCACCACTTCCAGCGGGGTAAACTCCGCCGCACCCAGCGCCAGGGATTCGTTGGCGGAAATGTGATCACGGGCGAAGCCGAAGCGGGTCAGGCCGTCGATATAGGTATCCAGCCCGATGGCGCGCATCAGCCGGACCGACATCACGTTCTTGGACTTGGCAAGGCCGAGGCGCAAGGTGGTCGGCCCTTCATAGATGGCGGGCGAGTTCTTGGGCTGCCACATGGGGCCCTTGGCAGGATCCCACTGGTTGATCGGTGCATCGTTGATGAGGGACGCCAGGGTATAGCCCTGCTCCAGCGCGGTGGCATAGAGGAACGGTTTGATGTTGGAGCCGACCTGACGACGGGCCTGATCGACCCGGTTGAACTTGGAGAGCTCGAAGCTGAAGCCGCCGACCAGGGCCTCGATGGCGCCGTCTTGCGGGTTCATGGCCACCAGGGCGGCGTTGACGTCGGGGATCTGGGAGAGCAGTAACTCTTCCCCTTTCTCCCTGACCCAGATCTGGGCGCCGACTTTGAGTACATCCCGCGCCGATTTCGGGGCAAAGCCCTGGCGATCGTCGGTGATGAAGGCACGCGCCCACTTGATGCCATTCCAGCCCAGTTCGGCCTGTTTGCCATTCTTGAGCACCAGGGTGGCGCTCTTGTCGCCGAGCTGGGTGACCACGGCGGCCATCAGGGGCTGATAGGTCGGCTGCTTGGCCAGATGGGCCATGATCTGCTCGTAGTCCCAGGCCGTTTCACCGGCTTTCCACAGCAAGGCGGTCGGGCCACGGTAGCCGTGGCGGGTGTCGTAGTCGAAGACACCGTCCAGCAGCGCCTGATGGGCGGCGCGCTGACGCTTGGCGGTGACGGTGGTGTAGACGTGCAGCCCCATGGTGTAGGCATCTTCACCAAACTGCTCCACCATCTTCTGGCGCACCATCTCGCTCAGATAGGGGGCGTTCAGCGTAGTTTCGGCACCGTGAAAACGGGCCTTGACCGGCATCTTGGAGGCTTCGTCATACTGAGCCTGGGTGATCTTGCCGGTTTCCAGCATGCGACCCAGTACCACGTTGCGGCGAGCGAAGGCGCGCTCCGGGGAGCGGATCGGGTTCAGCATGGAGGGGGCCTTGGGGAGACCCGCGATGATGGCGATCTCGTCCAGGGTCAGATCCTTGACCTCCTTGCCGAAGTAGACCTGGGCGGCCGCGCCGACCCCGAATGCCCGGTAGCCGAGGGGGATCTTGTTGAGATAGAGGGTGAGGATCTCGTCCTTGGAGAGGTTCTGCTCGATGCGCCAGGCGAGGAACACTTCCTTGATCTTGCGTACCAGGGTCTTCTCGTTGCTCAGGAAGAAGTTGCGGGCCACCTGCTGGGTAATGGTACTGGCGCCCTGACGCGCCTGGCCGGAGACGGCCCAGACGGTGGCGGCACGGATGATGCCGATGGGGTCTATGCCCGGGTGCTCATAGAAGCGGGCATCTTCGGTGGCGAGTACGGCATCGATCATGGACTGGGGAATTTCGTCCAGCCGCAGGGGGATGCGACGAATTTCGCCAAACTGGGAGATCAATTCCCCGTCCCGGCTGTAGACCTTCATGGGGGTAGCCAGTTTGACATCGCGCAGGGCGCTGACGTCCGGCAACTGGGGCTTGATGTAGAAGTAGATGCCGATGAGGCTGGCAACGCCCAGCACAGCACCCAGCATCATGACAATAAACAGGCGAACGAGCCATTTCAGCATGGAAGAACTACCAATCGTCTTAAAATTAGCCAACGGGCGCAGAGTATAGCCTTTTTACCCTCGCGGATTCGAGGTTTTCCTGTCCGCAAACAGGCGACCCCGAGAAGAGGCGGGAGGGTAGCACTCCAGGGCACAATTACCAAGGGGGCCGCAATCAAGGCCGAAAGGAGAGGGGCGTCAACTTTTGACACAAACTTTATGACATTGATAGATAGAGCATTATATTGAGTTAAGCCGTCACATCATGACGCGCTGTCCTACAATAAGTCCGAAAACCCAATAACGCATGGATGTGTATATGTTTGGGCTATTAAGTAAGGGATCCCTCGTCTCCATGGCGGGCATTGATTTTGGCAGTCAAACCATCAAGGCCGTCACCATCAGCGGACGTCCCGGCAAGGTGCACCTCGGTTCGGTTGCCGAGATCCCCATGCCAAGAGGAACGCTGGTCGACTATCAACTTCAGGACATTGAACGGGTCAGTCAGTCCCTCAAGTCGCTCAAGCGGCTCGTGCAGGGGGATTGCCAGAACGTGGCCACGGCCGTGACCGGTTCCAATGTCATCACCAAGATCATTCAGGTCGATACCAACATCAACGAGAGCGAGCTGGAGAACCAGGTTCACCTGGAGGCAGAGCAGCTCATCCCCTTTCCCCTCGATGAAGTGAGCCTGGATTTTGAAATCCTCGGCATGGCGGGCGACAACGGGCGTCAGGAGGTCCTGCTCAGTGCCGCGCGGACCGAGAGCGTCAGTGGCCGGGTCAGTGCCCTGACGGAGGCAGGCATGACGACCATGGTGGTGGATGTGGGGGCCCATGCGCTCGGACGCGCCGTGCTGGCTTGCCTGCCCGACCTGCAAACCTCGGAGAAACCGGTTGGCATCGTCGACATCGGTGCCAGCGCCCTGACTTTCGCCGCCCTGCTACGGGGCCAGGTCATCTATTCCCGGTTGCAGAATTTTGGTGGTGATCAATACAGCCAGGCATTGGCCTCTTTTTACAGCATGAGTATGGAAGAGGCGGAACTGGCCAAGCTCCAGGGCTCCCTGCCTGCGGATCATGAGGTGGATGTCCTGTTGCCTCACCTCAGCACCATGGTGTTGCAGATACGGCGCAACGTGCAGCTGTTTTGCAGCTCTTCGGGGAACAAGGAGCTCTCCAGGCTGGTGCTGACCGGAGGGGGGAGCCTGCTGCTGGGGCTGGCCGGACAAATCGGCAGCGAGCTCAACTGCGAGGTGTTGCATCCCGATCCCTTTGCACTCTTTGGCAAGCCGCAGGGAGAGGGGGGGCTGACTCATGGGGCCAAGTACATGACGGCGCTCGGGCTGGCACTGAGGAGCTTCACACCATGTCAAATATAAACCTTCTGCCCTGGCGGCAGGCTCGGGCGCAGCGTCAGAAGAAACAATTCGGCATCCTGTTCGGTCTGTTCCTGGCGGGGACGGCAGCCATCGCCTTTGCCGCAGACTGGCTGGTGCAGCAGCAGATCGGTTACCAGCAGCAGCGCAATCAGCGGTTGCAGCAGGAGATGGCAACCCTGGACACCCAGCTTGGGGAGATCAGGCTTCTCAAGGAGCGGCGCAAGGAGTTGATTGACCGCATGCAACTCATCGAGCAGTTGCAGATGCGCCGCAACATCCCTGTGCGTCTGTTCAATCAGCTGCCGGTGCTGGTCCCCAATGGGGTGTATCTTGATAGCCTTGCTCTGCAAAACAACAAGATAGACGTGAAGGGAAAGACCGAAGCCTATGGCAGGGTAGCCAGCATGATGCGCCGAATCGACGGTTCCGGCTGGCTGACACAATCCCAGCTCAGCACCATTTTCACGGCCGAGGTGGCCCCCATCGCCCTGAGCCAGTTCTCCATGATGTTCCAGATTGCCACGGCGCTACCCAACGCGGCTAAGGGGCAAAAATGAACCTGCAACAACTTAACGACCTGGATCTCAATGACATTGCCCGCTGGCCGCCGATCGCCAAGGGCATCTTTGTCTTCTTCTGCTGTGCTCTGCTTGGCGGGGCACTCTATTACTACGTGATTGCCAATTCCCTGGCCGCTCTGGGTCGTGAAGCCGCAAAAGAGACCGAGCTCAAGGGACAATTCGAGAGCAAGGCCATGCTGGCCGCGAACCTGGAAGCATACAGAAAGCAGATGGTCCAGCTGGAACATCTGGTCGACACCCAGCTCAAACAGCTGCCCAACACCCACGAAGTCGCCGGTTTGCTGGATGACATCAGCTTCATTGCCACCGACAACGGTTTGACATTGAACAGGATCAACTGGGAGCCAGAGGTGAAACACGAGTTCTCCACCGAGCTGCCCATGCGCATCGAGGTCGTGGGCACCTATCACGAACTTGGCAAGTTCACGGCGGACATGGCTGCTTTGCCCCGCATCGTGATCCTGGATTCTTTCCAGCTCAGCCAGGGGAAGGGGGGTGAGCTGATCGGTATGTCCATGCAGGCCAAGACCTACAAGTACAACGGCAAAACCGTGGAGAAAAAGCCATGAGCATGAGAGCGGGCGTACTTCTCTTGTCGGCGCTGCTGTTGACGGCCTGTGGGGGACAGGAGGACATGGATGAGTATGTCAAACAGACCAAGGCCAGAAAGCCGGTACCGATCGAATCTTTGCCGGAGATAAAGCCCTTCTCTCCCATGGTCTATCAACGCAGCGATCAGCGTAGTCCGTTCATTGCACCCCAGCCGGAAACCAGTTCCAGGCTGGATGCCAAGGCCAAGCCGGACTGTGCCCAGATAGTGGCCAATCGGGAAAAGGAGGTGCTGGAACGCTACTCGCTTGCCAGCCTGAGCATGAAAGGCTCCATCGGCAAGCAGGGGCAGTTGTGGGCATTGATCAAAACCCCGGACGGGCAAGCCGTGCGCGTCGGGCTCAACCAGCACATGGGGCTGGATCAGGGCAGGGTCATCAAGATAACGAACACGCATGTTGACTTGATGGAGACGGTACCGGATGGCAAAGGATGCTGGGTCACCCGAGAAACCCAGCTGGCCATGGCCAATCTCGACGCAAAACTATGATCAGGGATGAGCAGAGATGAGAACAACAATAAGAAGGATGACCGGTGTGGCGCTGCTGTGGCTGGGCGGATGCACTCAGGTGTGGGCAGTACCCGCGTTGCAGGAGGTCAAGGTGAATCCCCTGCTGGCCGATCAACTCCTGCTGGAGCTCAGCTTCAGCGAACCGGTCAGCGGTTTTACGGACAGGTTGACCTATGAACCCAATCAGCTTCTGCTGCACGTACCCGGGGCCATCGGTGCCCTGACGGTCAATCCCCTGCCCATCAAGCAGCAAGGGGTGAACAACCTCCTGGTGGAGGGGAAGGGGCAGGGGCTCGACATCAAGATCGCCCTCGATCAGCTCACCCCCTATCAGGTCCATCAGCAGGGCAATAAATTGCTGGTGGCGCTGGGAGACAAGGCAGGGCAGCCGGTCGCTTCCTCGGCGGCGCCTGTTGCAGCCAGCCAGTCTGCGCTCGTCAGAAGCCAGCCGGTGACTCAGTCTGCATTGATTGACACCCAGCGAGTTGCCCAGAACCAGTCCCAATATCAGGCTCAGCCGGCCATGGCTGCCACACCTACTGTGGCTCCTTCGCCCGTTGCCCCCGGCAAGCCGGTGTTGTCCGTGTCTCAGGCAAACATGGGGGGCGCCTACTTCAACTCGGTCAAGGGCGTGGATTTTCGCCGTGGCAAGGAGGGGCAGGGGGAGTTCCTCGTGACGCTGGACAACAGTTCGGCGGCGGTGGATGTCAGCAGCCGTGGTCAGAAAGTGCTGGCCAAGTTCCACGGTACCCGGGTGCCTGATGATCAGCTCAACCTCATCAATGTGCAGGACTTCGCTACCCCGGTCTCCCAGGTGGAGGTGTTCCGCCAGGGCAATGACACCCTGTTCGAGCTCTCTGTGAACGGCCAGTTTGACTACCGTTACGATCAGGCCGACAAGATGTTCATCATCGAGGTGAAAAAACGGGTGGCCACCACGGCGGCGAAGCAGTACCAGGGCAAGCCCATCTCATTGAACTTCCAGGATATTCCTGTTCGTACCGTGTTGCAGATCATCGCCGATTTCAACAATTTGAACCTGGTGACCACGGACTCGGTCTCCGGCAACATCACGCTGCGTCTCGATGGCGTGCCCTGGGAGCAGGCGCTGGACATCATCCTCAAGGTCAGAGGGTTGGACAAACGGCTGGACAACAACATCCTGCTGGTGGCACCGGCGGACGAGATTGCCGCTCGCGAGAAACAGCAGATGGAGAGCCGCAACCAGGTGGCGGATCTCGCTCCCCTCTACACCGAGTATCTGCAGATCAACTATGCCAAGGCATCGGAAGTGGCGGCCCTGCTCTCCTCCGAGAGCACCAAGCTGCTCTCCCCCAGAGGGGCGGTCAGCGTGGATGAACGTACCAACGTGCTGGTAGTCAAGGACACGGCGGATGTCATCAGCAACGTCAAGCGGATGCTGGATATCCTCGATATCCCGGTCAAGCAGGTGGTGATCGAGGCGCGCATGGTGACCATTGATGATGGTTTCGATGAGGCTCTGGGGGTGCGCTGGGGGGTGACCAAGACAGACGGTCATGGCAACGGCACCTCGGGCACCATAGAGGGTAATGATGGCGCCGGAAACAATGATGGCAGTTCCACCATCACTCGCCCCAACGTAGAAGACAGACTCAACGTCAACCTGCCGGTGACCAACGCGGCCGGCACGCTGGCGTTCCAAGTTGCCCGTCTTGCCAATGGCACCCTTTTGGATCTTGAGCTCTCGGCTCTGGAAAAGGAGAGCAAGGCCGAGATCATCGCCAGTCCGCGTGTCACCACGGCCAACCAGAAGCCGGCCCTGATCGAGCAGGGGACCGAGATCCCCTATGTGGAGTCCTCTTCGAGCGGGGCGACCTCGGTCACCTTCAAGAAGGCAGTGCTGAGCCTCAAGGTCACACCGCAGATCACCCCGGACAACAGGGTGATCCTGGACTTGACCGTGACTCAGGATACCAAGGGTGAAACCGTGCCGACCGGGACCGGGGATGCGGTGTCCATCAACGCCCAGTCCATCACCACCCAGGTGTTGGTCAACAACGGTGAAACTCTGGTGCTTGGCGGCATCTATCAACAGACCATCAAGAGCGATGTCAGCAAGGTGCCGCTGCTGGGGGATATCCCCGGGTTGGGCTATCTGTTCAAGAAAACCACCAGTGAAAACAAGAAGCGTGAACTGCTGATCTTCGTGACCCCGAGGATAGTGACCGACGCCCTCTGAAAACTTTACTTGTGAGAGTAAAACACATATAACCTTACGCCCCGATGAGGCTGGGGCGTAAGGGCTGCGGTTGCCAGTCCTGGTTTCTACTGAGATAATCCCCCTCCTGATCCAACGCAAGATAAGGTTCATAGGTACCCCGGTCGAGTGTTTACCGGGGCCATACAGTTTGTAATTACTAACGAAAAGACATGGCTGAGAAACGCAATATTTTCCTGATAGGTCCCATGGGTGCGGGCAAGAGCACCATAGGTAGACATCTGGCAGAACAACTGCACATGGAGTTTTTCGACTCAGATCATGAGATTGAGCGCCGCAGTGGTGCCGATATCGGTTGGGTGTTCGATGTTGAAGGCGAAGAAGGCTTCCGGATCCGCGAAGAGAAGGTGATCGGTGAGCTCGCCGAACAGCAGGGTATCGTGCTGGCAACGGGTGGCGGTGCCATCAAGAGCCGTGAAACCCGCAACAAACTCTCCGCACGCGGCATCGTGGTCTATCTCGAAACCACTATTGAAAAGCAATTGGCGCGAACCCAGAGAGACAAGCGTCGTCCCTTGCTGCAAACCGAAGAGCCGCCCCGTGAAGTGCTTGAGCGTCTTGCGCAAGAGCGCAACGCCCTGTACGAAGAGGTTGCCGATTTTGTCATCCAGACGGATGACCAGAGTGCCAAAGTTGTCGCTAATCAAATCGTCAAGTTGATTGGTATGTAATTCATTAGAGGACGTCCATGGAAAGGTTGAAGGTCGAACTGGGTGAACGCAGCTACCCGATAGAGATAGCTGCCGGTCTGCTGCAACGCCCTGAGGTACTGGCGCAGACGATCAAGGGCAAGCGGGTCATGATAGTGACCAATACCGTGGTCGCGCCCTTGTATCTTGAACAGATCATTCAGTTGCTGTCCGGTTTTCAGGTGGAACACCTGATCCTGCCCGATGGCGAGGCCTACAAAACCCTGGCGACCTTCGAGCGGATCATGTCTGCTCTGCTGGAAACCAGCCATGGTCGTGATACTACTCTGATCGCTCTGGGGGGCGGTGTGATAGGCGATGTTGTCGGCTTTGCTGCGGCAAGCTACCAGCGAGGCATTCCGTTTATTCAGGTGCCTACCACGCTGCTCTCCCAGGTTGACTCTTCCGTTGGCGGCAAGACCGCCGTCAACCATCCCCTCGGCAAGAACATGGTGGGTGCCTTCTATCAACCCAAGCATGTGATCATCGATACCGACTGCCTCAAGACCCTGCCTGCCCGGGAATTTGCCGCCGGCATGGCCGAGGTGATCAAATACGGCATCATCTGGGATGCCGCCTTCTTCTCCTGGCTTGAAACCAACATGACCCGCCTGCAGCGCCTCGACGGTGATGCACTCTCCTATGCCATTCGCCGCTGCTGCGAGATCAAGGCCGATGTGGTCGGTCAGGACGAGACCGAGCACGGCGTGCGCGCCTTGCTGAACCTGGGACATACCTTCGGCCATGCCATCGAGGCGGAGAAGGGTTACGGCAACTGGCTGCACGGTGAAGCCGTGGCGGCGGGAACCATGCTGGCGGCCGAGACGGCCCTGGCCCGTGGCGACATGACGGTGCAAGAGGTGGCACGAGTCCGCGATCTGCTGTTGGCCGCCGATTTGCCGGTCAAGGCACCGTCCGATATGGATTTTGCCGCCTTCATTCGCCATATGCGCCGTGACAAGAAGGTGCTGGAAGGCAAACTGAGGCTGGTGCTGCCAATCGGGATCGGACAGGCCCAGGTCGTGGCCGATGTGACAGACGAGCAATTGATGGCGGTGATCGAGTCTGGTCGTGACCACTAATAAATTGCTCAAGCTGCCTTCTCAGCGGCAGTTGGTTGACCGGCTGCTGCACCTGATCGAGTTCAACCACCCCTTTGTTTTTCTCTCCGGCAAGCCAGGCAGTGGCCGTGGCACACTGTGCGAGTCGCTGCTTGCCCAACTGCCCGATGCGGTGCGGGTGGCCAGCCTCATCGGCAGCCCGTCCATGAAGATGGCGGATGTGCGCCAGTTGCTGTTGCAGCAGGTGGTGGCACGTCCCCTATTCAACGCGCAGGATGCCCTGGCGGACAGCTTCTTTCGCATGGTGGGTGACAAGCCTGCCAGACTGCTGCTCATCATCGAACGTGCCGATACCTTGCCTGCCGAGCTGGTGGGGGAGTTGTGGGCGCTCTGTCGTCACAACGATACCCTGGCATCTCCTCATAAACTGGCCATCCTGCTCTCGGGTGATGACGCCTGGTGTCGCAACCAGAAGGTGCTCCTCAAGGGACGAGCCATGCCAGCCCTCGAGCTGGAGGTCGCGCCACTGAGCGCTCCTGAGCAACGTATCTTCTTGTATGAGAAGGCCAAAGAGCTCAAGATCCCGACAGCCCTCTTGCCCAAGCCGAAAGTGGAAGAGATCCTGAATGGGGCGGGCGGACATCCGTCAGCCATCATGCAGTTACTGGAGGATACCATGACCGACAGAAGGCCCAAGAAACGTCAGGCCGAGTTGCCCGTCAAGAAGATAGCGATCGTGCTTGCACTGGTGGCGGGCGGGTTGCTGGCCCTGAGCTATCTGCCCCTGTTCGACAGTGCAGGCCAGGACCCCGCCCAGGCACCGTCCCAGGGGACGGCGTTGCCCGATCCCGTCTCAAGCGATCCTGTGAACGTCGTTGCGGCGAGCGGGGCTTTGGGTACTCAGGCGAACAGTGGCGCCGCTGCCATCCCGTCAGGGAATCAGGTTGCCCGCGATTGGCAGTCCGATGCCAAGCCCTTGCCCAAGAAGGTCGAAAGCGAGACGGTCACCACGGAGTCAACCAACTATGAGGGGCGCCGGGTCGTCATCTCCGACGAAGTGGTCGAGAAATTGATGAACCAGCCGAACGTCAGCGGCGCCTTGCCCACGGCCGTGGTGGATGAGCTGGTGGGGAGCGGTTCCCGTGCGGTCCCGACCGGAACGACGGCCCAGGTCAAGAATCCGGCCCTGAACAGTGTCCCCGCCCGGACAGAGGCTCAACCGGCCAGTGGCGCGCAGACAGCGCCGGTCGCGGCCCCAGCGGCCAAGGTGGCATTGACGCCGGTGGCGACTCTCAACAAGAAGCCGAAGAATCACTACAGCATCCAGTTGATGGGGGCGAGCAACACCAAGGCGGTAGACAGCTTTGTGGCCGAGCATGGCTTGGCGGGCAAGGTGTGGGTCTACAAGACCCGTTTCCGTGGCAGTCCCTGGTATGTGGTGGTGCAGGGAGACTACGCCAGCAGTGCCCAGGCCAAGGCGGCCATTCGCAAGCTGTCGCCTGCCTTGCTCAAGGGACAACCCTGGCCCAAGTCATTCGCCCAGATACAAAAAGAATTGAAGCAATAGCCAGCCACCCGAAGAAGGGGGTAGAATCACCCCCCCTTTTTTGGGCATAGCCTTGTCAACACCGGACTTCCATGAAAAAAACACGCGCGTTTTTAAAATGGGCCGGGGGAAAATACTCCCTGGTCGAAGAGATCGCCGAGCGTTTGCCGGCCGGGCGTGTGTTGCTGGAGCCCTTCGTCGGGGCGGGATCCGTGTTTCTCAACACGGATTACGACGCCTATGTGCTCAACGACATCAATCCGGATCTCATTGGCCTCTACAACCACCTCAAGCAGCAGCCGGACAGCTTCATCAGCGAGGCCCGCAAGCTGTTCGTGGCCGAGCACAACCACAAGACCGCCTATTATCGGCTGCGTACCCAGTTCAACCAGACCGCTGCCGGGTTTGAGCGGGCTCAGTTGTTCCTGTTTTTGAATCGCCATGGTTTCAACGGCTTGTGCCGTTACAACAAGAAGGGGGGGTTCAACGTTCCCTTCGGTTCCTACAAGAAACCCTACTTCCCGGAGAAAGAGCTGTGGGCGTTTGCCGAGAAGGCGCAGAAGGCGACGTTCATCTGCGAAAGCTATGCCGACGCCATGGCCCGTGCAGAGGAAGACTGGGTGATCTACTGCGATCCGCCCTATGCCCCCCTCTCCACCACGGCGAGTTTCACCACCTATTCGGCGGGCGGTTTCACCCTGGACGATCAGGCGCTGCTTGCCAGGCTGGCTCGCCATACCGCCGCCCATAAAGGGGTGCCCGTGCTCATCAGCAACCATGACATCGAGTTGACCCGCGAGCTCTATCGTGGCGCCCGGCTCGACGAGATCCTGGTCAAGCGCACCATCAGCCGCAACGGCGGTGGTCGCAACAAGGTGGCCGAGCTGCTGGCGCTCTATCCGCCCGGCATCGAGCCCGAACAGGGCTATTATCCCGGTGAGGCGGAGCTGGTTGCCGTCGGCTGAGTGAACAACGGTCCCTGAGGGGGCCGTTGTCATTTCTGATGCTGCCGCTGGTATTCCGTGAGCCGCGCCTGGCATCGTGTGCCAGCCATGGTGCCGGAGCGGCGTGTTCTGTAGATGCGGGTCGTTTTCATCGCCCTTTTGCGATAAAATTGCGCCGTTTTTTCTGCCACGCTGCCAATGGATGACGCTGATGAAAGACTTTCTGATTGCCCCCTCTATCCTCTCCGCCGACTTTGCCCGTCTGGGTGAGGATGTGGCCAAGGTGCTGGCCGCCGGGGCCGACGTGGTCCATTTCGATGTGATGGACAACCATTATGTCCCCAACCTGACCATCGGCCCCATGGTCTGTCAGGCGCTGCGCGATTACGGCATCGAAGCGCTCATCGACGTGCACCTGATGGTCAAGCCGGTGGATCGCATCGTGCCTGATTTTGCCAAGGCCGGTGCCAGCCTGATCACCTTCCACCCGGAAGCCTCCGATCACGTGGATCGCACCCTGGGCCTCATCAAGGAGCAGGGTTGCCAGGCTGGTCTGGTGCTGAACCCCGCGACCCCGCTCACCTGCCTGGAGTACGTGATGGACAAGCTGGACGTGATCCTGCTGATGTCGGTCAACCCGGGCTTTGGCGGTCAAAGCTTCATCCCCGGCACCCTCGACAAGCTGCGCCAGGTGCGCCGCCTGATCGACGAGAGCGGCCGCGACATTCGCCTGGAAATCGATGGCGGGGTCAAGGTCGACAACATTCGCGAGATTGCCGAGGCGGGTGCCGACATGTTCGTGGCGGGCTCTGCCATCTTCGGCAAGCCGGATTACAAGGCAGTGATCGACCAGATGCGCGCGGAGCTTGCCCATGTCCGTCGCTGATCGCCCCTTTGACCTGGTGCTGTTCGATCTGGATGGCACCCTGATTGACAGCGCCCCGCAACTGGCGCTGGCGGTCAACCGTACCCTGGCGGAGCTGGGGTTGGCCGAGGCCGACGAGTCCGTGGTGCGTACCTGGGTCGGCAACGGCGCCGACAAGTTGATCCAGCGGGCTCTCGATTACCACGACGCCCCGGAGCAGTTTGCCAAGGCCCGCCCCCTGTTCGACCGTCACTATCAGGCCTGTCTGCTGGAAGGTCTGGCTATGTATGACGGAGTGGCCCGGAGCCTGCGCCGTCTGCAGGGGCTGGGTTACCAGCAGGCCGTGGTGACCAACAAACCGAGTCACTTCGTGCAGCCCATTCTGGAGGCCCTCGGCATCAGCGACTGTTTCGCACTCTGGCTCGGGGGCAACTGCGTACCCGTCAAGAAACCGAGCCCGGAGCCGCTGTTGCACGCCTGCCACGAGCTGGGTGTCAGCCCGTCCCGCACCCTGATGGTGGGGGATTCCGAAAATGACGTGCTGGCCGCCCAGGCCGCCGGCATGAAGGTGGTGGGGCTCACCTATGGCTACAACTATGGCCGCCCTATCGCAGACTCCCGCCCCGACTGGGTTTGCGAGCAGTTTGCCGAACTCGACGCCCTGCTGGTCTGATCCAGACCGGGCTGGCGGATAACAAGGATTACTACTCTGATGACTAAACCAATCGTATTGAGCGGTGCCCAACCCTCGGGCCAGCTGACCATCGGCAACTACATGGGAGCCCTGCGTCAGTGGGTCAGCATGCAGGATGACTTCGATTGCCTCTATTGCATCGTCGATCTGCACGCCATCACCACCCGCCAGGATCCGGCCGCCTTGCGCAAGGCGTGCCTGGACGCCGCCGCCCTCTATCTGGCGGTGGGGATCGATCCGGCCAAGAGCACCGTCTTCATCCAGTCCCACGTGCCCCAGCACGCCGAGCTCGGCTGGATCCTGAACTGCTACACCCAGATGGGCGAGCTGTCGCGCATGACCCAGTTCAAGGACAAGTCCGCCCGTTTCGAGAACAACGTCAACGTCGGCCTGTTCGGTTATCCGGTGCTGATGGCAGCCGACATTCTGCTTTATCAGGCCAATCAGGTGCCGGTTGGCAATGACCAGAAGCAGCATCTGGAGCTGACCCGCGACATCTGCACCCGCTTCAACAACCTCTATGGCGAAGTCTTCACCCTGCCGGAACCTTTCATTCCGACCGAAGGGGCCCGGGTGATGAGCCTGCAGGACCCGACCAAGAAGATGTCCAAGTCCGACGACAACGAGGCCAACTTCATCGGCTTGCTGGAAGATCCCAAGCAGATCGTCAAGAAGATCAAGCGGGCGATGACCGACTCCGACGAACCGGCCGTGGTGCGTTTCGATCCCGAAAACAAGCCGGGGGTTTCCAATCTGCTGACCCTGATGTCCGGTGTGACCGGCCGCTCCATCCCGGAGCTGGAGCAACACTTCGAAGGCAAGATGTACGGCCACCTCAAGAGTGAAACGGCCGATGCCGTGGTCGCCTTGCTGGAACCCATCCAGGCGCGCTTCCGCGAGCTGCGTCAGGATGAGGCCCATCTGCAGGCCATTTTGGCGGCTGGCGCACAAAAGGCGCGTGAAAGGGCTGAAAAAACCCTGATCAGCGTATATGATGTCGTCGGCTTCGTTCCTCGAGCCTGACATACTGGGAAGGTGTAGTAGAAGAGAGCTGGGTGGATGCCTGGCTTTCTTTGTTTTACACCTTCCGGTTTGTCGCAACCTCCCCCAATGTCAAACACGGGCTTTGCCCCAAGAGAAAGCATGTCTGTCGAATCACAAACCCTGAGTGAAGAGTTGGGTGACAAGGGTCACTGGCTGCGCAAGTTTCGCAAGGCCAAGAGCCTCAATACCTTGCAGTTGATGGTCTCCAACGCCATCGACAAGCACCACAAGACCCCGGCCATCGCGGCTGCCATCTATCTGGCCGAGTGCCAGCGGGAACGGGAACTGGAACAGGGCCGTTATCTGGACCGCTGAGGTCCGTTGCCAGCCCTTGCCAAGGTGACTCCTTCCCATCTGCCTGTCACGTCCTGTGCCCTTTTCCCGGTCGCCTCCCGTCTCTTTTACCTTGCCATCCTGACATGGAGCGGCTGATGCTGCCCGGTCGGGGACAGGCCCACCGCCGGGTGGGGTCGACAGGCCTGGATCGCCATTGAAGAGCGGACAGACTGCACAGCAGGTGAGGTGATCGCCGGTTTATTAACGCAATGAGACATGCCAGAATGCGCGGCGTTTGTCTGCCCGCCCTCGCAACGGGCTGTCCGATCACCGTCTCTGTCTTATTCCCAGGGTGTTTGCATGCTGCTACTCATCGACAACTACGACTCCTTTACCTGGAACCTGGTGCAATACTTCGGCGCCCTGGGGCAAGAGGTGGTGGTCAGGCGCAACGATGAGCTGAGCCTGGAGGAGATAGCCCGGCTTGCACCCCGCCATCTGGTGATCTCTCCCGGCCCCTGCACGCCAAACGAGGCGGGCATCTCTTTGGCCGCCATCTCCCGTTTTGCCGGCGAGATCCCCATCCTCGGCGTCTGTCTCGGCCATCAGTCCCTGGCACAGGCCTTTGGTGCCCGGGTGGTGCGTGCCCGTCAGGTGATGCACGGCAAGACATCTCTCATCCGTCACAAAGGGGAGGGGGTGTTCAAGGGGCTCAACAACCCGCTGCGGGTGACCCGCTATCATTCTCTGGTGGTGGAGGCGGCGTCGCTGCCCGACTGTTTTGAGGTCACCGCCTGGAGCGAACATGCCGACGGCAGCCAGGACGAGATCATGGGGCTGCGGCATAAAACGCTGGCGCTGGAGGGAGTGCAGTTCCATCCGGAGAGTATTCTGAGCGAACAGGGGCACCAGTTGCTGGCCAACTTTTTGGCCGTTTCCTGAAAAAATTGCGATGTCTGTCTCAAAACCGTCATGAGGCAAAAAAAAATTTCCCTGAGACTTTATTCACCCTCCTCCCTGTCCAAATTATCTCTTGCCAACACCCCCTGAGCCGTTATGCAATGCGGTTGCCTAAAATCTCAAAGGCAATCGAACATTGTTCCTTATAGGCGGTTAAGTTACAGACTTTTTACTTTTTTTCTGTGATAATTCCGCCACGTTTACACGGATTTAACTTTTGGGCGGTGGATTATTCTGCCGCGAGATAGCAGGAGAGCAATATGTCAGAGTTGTTGGCAGTGACACGTGAAGTGTTTGATGAAGTGATGGTTCCCAACTATGCGCCGGCCAAAATCATCCCGGTGCGCGGCGAGGGGTCACGTGTCTGGGATCAGGAAGGCCGCGAGTATGTGGATTTCGCGGGCGGGATCGCGGTCAATGGCCTGGGCCATTGCCATCCCAAACTGGTCGAGGCCCTGAAATCCCAGGGTGAGAAGCTGTGGCACCTCTCCAACGTGATGACCAACGAGCCGGCCCTGCGCCTGGCCAAGAAACTGGTCGCCGCCACCTTCGCCGAGAAGGTCTATTTCTGCAACTCCGGCGCCGAAGCGAACGAAGCGGCCCTCAAGCTGGCCCGCCGCTACGCCATCGAGAAGTTCGGGGCCCACAAGACCCAGATCATCGCCTTCCACCAGGGCTTCCACGGCCGTACCTTCTTTACCGTCAGCGTCGGCGGCCAGGCTGCCTACTCCGATGGCTTCGGTCCCAAGCCTGCCGACATCACCCACGTCGCCTACAACAACCTGGAGGAGCTGGCTGCCGTCATCTCCGACAACACCTGCGCCGTGGTGATGGAGCCGCTGCAGGGCGAGGGTGGCATCATCAGCCCCACCGACGAGTTTGCCAAGGGGGTGCGCGAGCTGTGCGACAAGCACAACGCCCTGCTGGTTTATGACGAGGTGCAATCCGGTGTCGGTCGTACCGGCGAGCTGTTTGCCTACATGGGTCTGGGCATCACCCCGGACATCCTCACCAGCGCCAAGGCGCTGGGCGGCGGCTTCCCCATCGGGGCCATGCTGACCACCACCGAGATCGCCTCCCACCTGAAAGTGGGCACTCACGGCTCCACCTACGGCGGCAACCCGCTGGCGTGTGCCGTGGCCGAGGCGGTGATCGACGTGGTCAACACCCCGGCAGTGCTGAGCGGCATCAAGCAGCGCGAGCAGCTGTTCCGCGAAGGGCTGGAAGCCATCAACGCCAAGTACCACTGCTTCAGCGAAGTGCGCGGCAAGGGCCTGCTGCTGGGCGCCGTGCTCAACGATGACTTCAAGGGCCGCTCCCGCGACTTCCTGCTGGCCTCCATCGATCAGGGCCTGATGGCGCTGGTTGCCGGTACCAACGTTGTGCGTTTTGCCCCCTCCCTGGTGATCCCGGAAGCGGACATCAAGGAAGGGCTGGCCCGGTTCGAGAAAGCGGTCGCTCAGGTGGTCAACGCCTGATCCAAATTGAGGTGGGGAGCCCTCCCGGCAGGAGCCGGGACCCCACCTGTCGTCAATGAAAGGGAGTTGTCATTTATGTTGGTTATCCGTCCTATCGAGCAGCGCGACTTCGCCGGCCTCAAGACCTGTGCCATCGAATCCGGCACCGGCATGACATCCTTGCCGGTCAACGACGAGCTGCTGCAACGCAAGATCGATGCCTCGACCCAGACCTTCCTGGACAAGCCCGCTGGCAAGGGCGAGTGCCTCTATTTCTTCGTGGCCGAGGATCTGGAGACCGGGGAGATGGTCGGTACCTGCGCCATCGACGCGGCGGTCGGCCTGTCCCAGGCGTTCTACAACTATCACATCGGCAAGGTGGTGCACTCCTCTCCCAAGCTCGGCATCTACAATGTCGTGGAAACCCTCACCCTCTCCAACGACTACACCGGCAATTCCGAGCTCTGCACCCTGTTTCTGCGTGAATGCGCCCGCGAGGGGCTCAACGGCCGTCTGCTGTCCAAGCACCGTTTCCTGTTCATGGCCGAACACCCCGAGCTGTTTGACAGTACCGTCTTTGCCGAGATGCGTGGTGTCTCCGATGGCAACGGCCACAGCCCCTTCTACGAGTGGCTGCAAAAACATTTCTTCTCGATGGATTTTCCCACCGTCGACTATCTCACCGGCATCGGCAAGAAGCGCTTCATCGCCGAGCTGATGCCCAAGTACCCCATCTACGTCAATCTGCTGAGCAACGAGGCGCGCGCCGTCATCGGCAAGACCCACGAAAAGACCCGGCCTGCCCTCAAGATGCTGCAGGATGAGGGGTTCGTGAATCGCGGTTATGTCGACATCTTCGACGCCGGCCCCACCGTCGAATGCGAGGTGAAGAACATTCGCAGCGTGCGCCGCAGCCAGAAGCTGGCGGTGCTGGTGGGTGAGCCCATCGGCGGCCATACCTACCTCATCTGCAACACCAGGTTCGAGCAATACCGCGCCTGCTACGGCAACATCCGGGTCGATCTGGACAAGCACGAAGCCATCATTCCGCCCAAGATGGCGGCCGCCCTCAAGGTGGAAAATGGCGACATGGTGCGCGTCGTCGATCTGGATTGACCCGCCCCGCAGCACAGCATTTAGACAGGCTGCCGAGGCGGCCTGCGTACCCACAGGGAGTGAATTGATGATGTCTTTAGTCCAGTTTATCGATGGCCAGTGGCTGGCCGGTGAAGGCAAGCCGTTCGAATCCATCGACCCGGCCAAAAACGAGGTGATCTGGCGGGGTGAGGCGGCAAGCCAGTCCCAGGTGGATGCGGCCGTCAAGGCGGCCCGCACGGCCTTCTACCATTGGTCCGATCTGGCCCTTGAAGAGCGCCTTGCCATCGTGCGCCGCTATGCCGACCTGCTCGGCGAGCACAAGGAGGCGCTGGCCCTGACCATCGCCCGTGAAACCGGCAAGCCCCTGTGGGAGACCCGCACCGAAGTGGCGGCCATGCAGGGCAAGATTGCCATCTCCATCCGTGCCCATGACGAGCGCACCGGCACGGTGGAAAACCCCATGCCGGGCGCCAAGGCGTTCGTGCGCCACAAGCCCCATGGCGTCGTGGCCGTGTTCGGCCCCTACAACTTCCCGGGCCACCTGCCCAACGGCCACATTGTGCCGGCGCTCATCGCCGGCAATGCGGTCGTGTTCAAGCCTTCCGAGCTGACCCCCATGGTGGCTGAAGCCATGGTCAAGGTGTGGCAGGAGGCGGGGCTGCCCAAGGGGGTGCTCAACTTGGTGCAGGGGGAGGTCGACACCGGCAAGGCGCTGGCCGGCAACCCGGACATCGACGGCCTCTTCTTCACCGGTTCCTCCCGTACCGGCCACTTCCTGCATCAGCAGTTTGCCGGCCAGCCGGGCAAGATCCTGGCACTGGAGATGGGGGGCAACAACCCGCTGATCGTGAAAGATGTGAGCGACGTCGACGGCGCCGTCCATGCCATCGTGCAGTCCGCCTTCATTACCTCCGGCCAGCGTTGCACCTGCTCGCGCCGTCTGTTTGTCGAGCGCGGCGAGCGGGGCGATGCCCTGGTCAAGCGCCTGGTGGAGGTGGTCGGCCAGATCAAGGTCGGCTTCTATGACGCCGCCGAGCAGCCGTTCATGGGCGCCATGATCAGCGAGAAGGCCGCACTCGGCATGGTCGAGGCGCAAGCCAACCTGCAGCGCCTCGGTGGCGAAAGCCTGCTTGCCCTCAAGCACCTGGAAGCGGGCACCGGCTTTGTCTCCCCGGGCATCATCGACGTGACCGCGGTCAGCGCGCTGCCGGATGAAGAGTACTTCGGCCCGCTGCTGCAGCTCATTCGCTACGACGACTTCGATGCGGCCATCGAGAAGGCGAACGCCACCAGTTTCGGTCTCTCGGCCGGCCTGCTCGGTGACAATGAAGCGGACTGGAACCACTTCTTCAAGCGGATCCGTGCCGGTATCGTCAACTGGAACAAGCCCATTACCGGCGCCTCCAGTGCCGCCCCCTTTGGCGGCATCGGTGCCTCCGGCAACCACAGGGCGAGCGCCTACTACGCCGCCGACTACTGTGCTTACCCGGTCGCCTCCGTCGAAGACAGCAAGGCTGCTATGCCGGATCAACTGTCTCCCGGTCTGACCTTCTGATAACAAGAAAATAAAAGAGGGGCACTGAACAGGTGCCCCTGTCTGTACCCGCAATCAAAGGAAAGAGAGATGCAAAAGGATATCGACACCCTGTTCGGTCATTTGTGGGATAACTACATTCAAGTCACCCCGAGTGCCCACAAGGTTCATCAACTGCTGGGTGGTGGCGAGCCCATCGTCAACGACCACGTGGCGTTTCGCACCTACAACCTGCCCAAGCTGGGGCTGGAGAAGCTGGCCGCCCACTTCCGTGCCCTAGGGTACGAAGAGAAGGGCGAGTATGTGTTCAAGGCCAAGAAGCTCTATGCCAAACACTTCGAGCATAAAGATCCTGATGCGCCCAAGGTGTTCATCAGCGAGCTGAAGGTGGAAGAGCTCTCCGAAGGTGCCCAGGCCATCATCCACAAGCTGGTGGATCAGGTACCCGATCACCTCACCGACACACCGGCCTTCCTCTACGCCGGCGCGCCCTGGCAGGTCTCCCACACCGACTACCAGACCCTGCTGGCAGAGAGCGAGTATGCCGCCTGGATGGCGGCCTGGGGTTATCGTGCCAACCACTTCACCGTCAACATCAACCGCCTGAAGGACTTCGACACCATCCAGCAGGTGAATGCGGCGCTCAAGGCGGCAGGCTTCGTGCTCAACACCGTTGGCGGCGAGGTGAAGGGCGATCCCGAGGTGATGCTGGAGCAATCCTCCACCATGGCAGACAAGGCCGAGGTGCCCTTCAGCGACGGTGTGCGCACCATCCCGAGCTGCTTCTACGAGTTTGCCCTGCGCTACCCGCAGGCCGACGGCGTGCTCTACCCTGGCTTCGTCGAAGCGTCGGCCGACAAGATCTTCGAATCCACCAACGCCATGTAATGGCCGCCATGAAAACAACGCCCCGCCTGGGGCGTTTTTTTATGGATTTACGCCGACCTGACACCCTCTTTACCTCCCCTTGACCCGTCATTCCGCACCTGATTTTGCTATTTTCAGTGCTTGACGGCGATCGGCCGTTCTGATCTATTACTCTCTTTTGCAGGTAGATCATCATGGCCGCACCCGCTATCTCGATCCGTAACCTCGATCACCTTGGTTTGGTCGCCGCA
>NZ_JAGKRK010000072.1:0-2134 GCF_017939325.1 Aeromonas sp. MaB10011B
TGGAACCACCTGATCCCATGCCGAACTCAGAAGTGAAACGCTGTAGCGCCGATGGTAGTGTGGCATTCGCCATGCGAGAGTAGGACACTGCCAGGCACCCAATACAAGAAACCCCGCTCACTCGAGCGGGGTTTTTTATTGCCTGAAATTAAGCACTCACTGGAGTGCAAGCGGGCACTATGGTGCTGTTCGTCGTTCACTTGTTGCCTGTACCGGAAAAAGTTGCGCCTGCTCTGGCCGCATTGAACCCACATATTGGCTCTCTCCGTTCTCATCATTTTTAGCGTAATAACCCAGTCGGAGCCGTTCTGTCTAAACCCACCGCCCGCGCTGCGATTGGGGTTGTATCTGAATCATAACTCGGTAGAGTAAGGGGCATTCCGGGTTTGCCCGTGCCATGGTCTCGGTTTCTTTTTCTGGTATGGGACTCTCCGCCTGTTTTCATTCACCTTCACTCAGTGGTACCGATATGGAACAAGTAAACAAGTCAACCTTCAACGATGTGCTGGAATATGTGCGTATGTCCCGTCGTCAGAACAAGCTCAAGCGTGAAATCGCGGACAACGAGAAAAAGATCCGTGACAACCAGAAGCGGGTACTGTTGCTCGACAACCTGAGTGACTATATCAAGCCCGGTATGAGCATTGACGAGGTTCAGGCCATCATCGCCAACATGCGGACCGATTATGAAGAGCGCGTAGATGACCATATCATCAAAAATGCCGAGCTTTCCAAGGAGCGCAAGGAGCTGAGTACCAAGCTGAAGAGCATGAGCACCAGCAAATAATCCCGCCCCGCTCTCGTCAACACCGGCCTCTGGCCGGTGTTTCATTTTCATGCCGCAGCTCGGATCTCTTGCCGCGTTGCAACAATCGGCTCCCATTTTCACAATCGCCCTGTTAACATCGCTGCAAAGCGGTCAATAGATTTCAAGCCCTTGACTTGAAACGACTAAGCTTGATTGAAAGACAATAAATTGCGCAACCATGGTGGGGCTGATATGGGCGCATCAAAACAGACGGATTCAAATAAAGTGGCATCTCAGGATTCATCCGTACCTAACGCGGACGGACAACAACAGCGTAAACGCCGACCTTGGTGGCGCTGGTTGTTCTGTTTTATCTTCTTGCTTTGCCTGGCTGCCGTGATCGCCCTGGTGGGTTATGAAATGAAGACCTCCCGACTGCAGTCACAGGAGATCTCCCGCTATGCGGCCACCCTGACCTATCAGCTCGAACCCGGCCCCAGCAAGCAGATAGCCTTCCCCGACGACGGCCCGTTCGACAAGCGACTCGGTTATGTGCTGATGCCCATGATCCAGGAACGTCTCGTTCAGCGTGGCTACCAGGTGAGCGAGCAGGTCCGTTTTTCCGATGCGCTCTACAACTACGCCAGCCACGGTTTCTTCGTGCCTTATACCGAGAAGGTCCAGGCAGGATTGACACTCTATGACTGCCGTGCTGAGCCTTTCTACCAGTACAAGTATCCGACTCATTACTATCCGGATTTCAATGCCATACCGCCCTTGGTCATCCAGTCTCTGCTGTTTATCGAGAACCGTGACCTCCTGAGCAACAAGGAACCGCTGGCCAACCCGGCCGTAGACTGGCCGCGCTTTGCCAAGGCGGCGCTGTCTCAGGTGGGCAAGGCGCTGGATATGCAGGATCAATCTGCTGGCGGCAGCACCCTGGCGACCCAGGTGGAAAAGTATCGTCATTCTCCCGATGGACTGACCGTTTCGCCGACCGAGAAGATCCGCCAGATGGTCTCGGCCAGCGTTCGTGCCTATCGGCTGGGGCCCGAGACCCTGGAGGCCCGCAAGCTGGTTGCCTGGGCCTACCTCAACTCGGTCCCGCTCTCTGCGGCGCCCGGTTATGGCGAGGTGCACGGTCTCGGTGATGGCCTCTGGGTCTGGTTTGGTGCCAATGTCGATGAGGTGAATCGACTGCTGGATCCCGCTCGCAACCAGGATTCTACCCTGGCCGAGCAGGGCCTTGCCTTGCGCCAGGTTGTCTCTCTGATGATCGCCCACCGCCGTCCTTCCTATTACCTGGCGCAGGGGAGAGAGGCACTGTCTACCCTGACAGACAGCTATCTGCGACTCTTCGTGCAGGAGGGAATGATCACCCCCCCC